>JBNMOZ010000622.1:0-3762 GCA_051276005.1 Bradymonadia bacterium
GAGACGATGAGAATGCAAGGACGAGTCGCGGGATTGATGCTTGGCGTCGTGGCGCTGATGGCCTGGGGCTGTGACGACGGGGACGCCAACCCCCCGCCCACGGTCGACATGCAGGTCGAGGGCGACATGAGGGTCGGCCAGGTCGACATGGGCGATGCGGCCGATTTGGGCGCCGAGCCCGACGCCGCGGTGGGCACGGGCAACCTGGTCGCCGATGGGACGTTTATCGACTTCGGCACCGCGGGGCTCAACCAGCGCGTTGAGCAAGATCTGGTGCTCACCAACGACGGCGACGGCGATCTGACCGTGATCGCGCTCGAGGGCCTCGAAGGCGGGTTCAGCACGTCGCGGCAGGCCCCGATTCGCATTCCCGCGGGCGCCAACCGCACGTTGGTCCTCGAATTTCGTCCCGAGGTCGCTGGGCGGGCCAACGCGACCCTGATCCTGCAGACCGACATCCAAGGCGCCGCACCGATCGAGGTGCAGCTGGTCGGGATTGGCGGAGAGCCCGTGGGCATGCTGGTCACCGACGTGATCGACTTTGGGTCCATCGCGCCGGGCATGCCGGCCGCCGAGTTCATCCGCGTGGTGAGCGAAGGGCCGATCCCGCTGACCGTGCGCGCCGTCGATGGCGTGATGCCGCCCTTCAGCATCCCCGACGGCCAGCTGCCGGCGGTCGCCGAGGGCGATCTCGACGCGAGCGTCCTGGTGCAGTTTCAGCCTGAGGGCGAGGGCGAGTTTGAGCAGATGGTGCTGGTGCGCACCGACGCGGGCGATTGGCCGGCGACGCTGCGTGGCCGAGCCGTGTCGGTGGGCGATCTGGTCGTTGAGGGCGTGGATCCCGCTTGGGGCCCCAATGACGCGCCGGTCGTGCTGACCATCCACGGCGGACCTTTTATGGGCGAGCCCAACCGAATCTTGGTCGGCGAGACCCCGCTGGTGGATCCCGTGCGGGTCGACGTGGATCGCGTGCGCGGCACGCTGATGCCCGGCGGTGACGTGACCCTGACCGACGCCGATCAGCTCGACGTGCGCGTCGAGATCGGCGGCAGCTTCGGTCTGCGCCCCCGCGCCTTCATTCGCACCGGTCCAGTCGACTCGGGCCAGCTGGTCGATGACGCGGCCTTGGCCGCAGGCACCCTGGATGCGTCGGGCAACCCCTGGCGCTTCGAGCGCGACAGCATCCCGGCCGACGTCGAGCTGAGCGTCGCGTCGGGCACGGTCGTGCTGATCGCCACCGACGCCACCATCGACGTCGAGGGCGTGCTGCGCACCGGCGGCGACGAGGGCCTCAACGTCTTCTCGAACGTCAGCCGCACCCCGGGCGCGTGGCGCGGGTTCAACTTCATCGGTGAGGCCGACTCGCAGCTGAGCGGCACCGTGCTGGAGTACGCCGGGGACGGCGGCGTGGCAGCGGTCACGACGGCCAACGCGACGACGTTCACCGATCTGCGCGTTCGCCATTCGCTGGGGCACGGCATCGAGGTCGCCGAGGCGGGCACGCTGGTGTTGCTCGGCGGGCAGTTCACCGACATCCAAGGCGACGCGATCCGCCTGTTGACGGCCGGCAGCTGGTTTCGGCTGTCCGACACCTATATTCGACGGGTGGACTGGCCGATCTCGGCGTCGCCGATTCACTTCGGCGTGCGCCCGCTCGGGTTGGGCAACGACTGGGCGCGCACATCGAACGTGGGCATCGGCATCGGCGGCGACATCGAAGGCGACGTCGTGCTGGGCAACCAGCCGGTCGGCATCGAATACGGCCTGCGCGAAGATCTGGTCGTGCTCGGCGGCGCCAGCCTGACCCTGGGGGCGGCCTCGCCGCTGCGCCTCAACGGGCGGCTGTCGGTGCTCGGGCGGCTGACTCTGCCGGGCGGCTTGCGATTGCAGGCCTATGAGGGCGGCGTGCTGCACGTCGCCGCGACCGGCACTTTGCAGGCGCCGGGCACGCCCGCTGAGCCGATCACCATCGAAGGGCGACCGGTCGATGGGCCCGCGGCGCCGGGCAGCTGGCGCGGGGTCGAGGTCGACGCGGGCGCGACGCTCGAGATCACGCGCCTCATCCTGCGCGATGCCGGCGCGGCCCAGCCCGCGCTGCATATCTTCGGCGACGTCGACGCCATCAACGGGCTGCGCATCGAAGACAGCCAGAGCGCGTCGCTGCGACTCGGCGGCGACGCCGAGATCACGACCCTCGAGGTCAGCGGGGGCCAGGGCATCATGATCGACGCGGGCGCCGGATCGCTGGCGGGCGTCTGCGCCGACGCTGTGTTGTTTGGAGAGCAGGATCTCTGCGCGGCGTGGGATCTCGCCGAGCTGCGGACGGCCGACGGCGCGCTGGCCGAGACCAACTGCGAGTGATCAGGTGGGCTGGCCGCCGCTGGGCTCGGTCCCAGGCTTGGGCTTGGGCGCCGCGTCGTCTGCCCGCGCGACCCTCTGCAGCGATCCATTGCCCCTGACCGGGGCATTCTCATAGAACAAGTGCACGTCGCGCTGCGGGAAGGGGATCGCGATGCCGCTCTTGGCCAGCGTCGCGTTGATCGCCGAGTTGACCGCGTTGAGCACGGTGAACCGCTGATGCGGATCGGGCACGTGCACCCGCACTTCGAAGTCCAACGAGCTGTCGCCATGGGCCATGAACAGCACCTCGGGGCTCGGGATCTGCATGACGCCGGGGATGCCTCTGGCCGCCGCGTCGAGCAGCGCGATCACCCGCGGCACATCGGATCCATACGCGACGCCGATGGGCACCGTGATGCGCACCACGCGATCGGTCCGCGTCCAGTTCGTCACGTCCTTGGTGATGAGGTCCTTGTTGGGCACGATGAACTCGCGCCGGTCGAGGCTCAGCAGCGTGGTGGAGCGAATGTTGATGTTGAGCACGCGCCCGTCCAGCGCGCCGATGGAGACGAAGTCGCCCACCTTCACGGGTCGCTCGACCAGAATGATGATGCCGCTGACGAAGTTGGAGACGATCTCTTGCAGGCCGAAGCCCAGACCGACGCCCAACGTAGCCACGAGCCAGCCGAGCTTCTCGAAGTTGACGGTGAGCGCTGAGAAGACCGCGACGAGGCCGATGAAGAACGCGACGTACCGCGTGATGGTGATGATCGCGTACTCGATGCCCTCGTCGAGGGTGATCGCGCGAAACAGCGTCATCTTGAACAGCCGCGGTATGAAACGCAGGACCAGCACCGTGATGCCCAGCACGAACAGCCCGCTGCCGAGGTCGAGCAGGCTGATGGCGCCCTTGCCTTGGCCGAAGATCGAGACCGCGCCCAGCAGGCGGATTGCGCCCTCGTCTACGCCCCAGATCAAGGCGACTCCGATGCCCGCCGCGAGCACGCACACCGCGAGCAAGCCCCGCGCCCCGGCGACACTTCGAGCGCGCAACCGCGTCACGAACGCGAGATAGATCATGGCGAGCGGGGTGACGACGACCGCGCTGAAGGCGAGGCGGCGCGCGAGCCAACGCGCGCCGTACTGATAGCCAAGCACCTCCATACCCACGATGGCGACGATGAGGATGCGCAGGCCCCAGCGCACCATGCTGGCGACGCGCAAGGCCCGGTTGCTCTCGCCCAGCCCCTTGAGCAGGGGGTTCTCGGGCCGCGTGACGCGCAAGACGATGAGGAAGACGAGCACGCCGTAGGCGATCCAGGCGGCGCGCGCGAAGGCGAAGGCGCCGATCGCGTCGCGCTCGAGCAGTCGCGCCGGCAGCAGACAGAACGCGTAGCCGATGATGAAGTGCGAGAGCTGCTT
>JBNMOZ010000623.1:0-3748 GCA_051276005.1 Bradymonadia bacterium
GGCCTGGTCGGCGCGCTGACCGATCCCGAAGCCCAGCTCACCGTCTTCGCCCCCACCGATGATGCCTTCGCCGCGCTCGGCCAAGAGACCATCGACGCCCTGCTCGCTGACCCTGAAGGCCTCGCCGAGATCCTCACCTACCACGTAGTTGATGGCATCCAGGACGCCGCGGCCGTCGTCGGCGCCCGCAGCTTCACCACGCTCAATGGCCTGCCGATCTACGTGAGTGTCGTGGGCGACGCGGTCTTCATCAACGACGCCCAGGTGCTCGTCACCGACGTGCCCGCCAGCAACGGCATCATCCACGCCATCGACGCCGTCATGCTGCCCACCCAGGGCACGATCGCCCAGGTCGCGTCGGCCGACGGTCGCTTCGATACGCTCGTCGCCGCCCTCGGCGCGGCTGGCCTCGTGGGCGCCGTCGCTGACCCGGACGCTGAGCTGACCGTCTTCGCCCCGACCGATGACGCCTTCGCGGCGCTCGGCCAAGACACCATCGACGCCCTGCTCGCCGATCCCGAAGGCCTCGCGGCCATCCTGCTCTACCACGTGGTCGCAGGCATCCAGGACTCGGGCGCCGTCGTCGCAGCTGAGAGCTTCGAGACCCTCAACGGCGCGTTCATCAACGTGCGCGTCGACGGCGACGACGTCTTCATCAATGACGCCCAGGTGCTCATCGTCGACGTGCCCGCCAGCAACGGCATCATCCACGCCATCGACGCCGTGCTGTTGCCGCCAGAGGGCTGAGCCTCCTCAGCCTGCCTGAGTCTGCTCAACCTGCCTGAGCCCCTCAACCTGGCTGAGTCTCCCCGACCCGGCTGAGCTTCCCTGATTGCCGAGTTTCCCCGACTTGGCAGCCCCGTTGACGGCGGCGCCACTCCATTTATCCCCCTGGACATGGCGTCGTTGTCAGCATCCTTTTCTCAGCTGTCCTCCCTCAAACGAAGCGCCAGCTTCGCCTTCTCACCCACCGTCCACTCGGCGACCGCACCCTGCAGAGGACGAGCGGTACGACGATGAGGTGGACCACTCTTCCAAGCAGACGTTTGTGACCCTCGGTGGACCGGCCTCAGCGATCGCCGCAGCCCGATCGCCGCAGCCCGATCGCCGCAGCCCGATTGCCCAGGCCCACTCGCCGCAGCCCACTCGCCGCAAGGCCGAACTTCAGCATGTCAGGCCTCGGTGATGGAGCGGCACCCAACACGGCGCACTCGATTGGGCAAAGCGTTTCGAGACACACACCCGCTGTTCGGGGTCATACTCGCAGCAGGCATTGGGAGGGCAGGATGAGACTTTGGATGGTGGGGCTCTTAGGCTGGGGCTGCGTGGCCGATCCCGATGTACCCCTCAACGCACGGATCATGGATGCTGCCCTGGCAGATGCCGGTGACCTGGACGCCCGGATCGCCGATGCGCGGATGCCGGACGCCATGCGCGACGCCGCGCCCATGCCAGACGCGTTGCCCGATGTCGTCGCGATGCCGGATGCGGTCGTGGTGGTTGATGCCGCGCCCGACGCAGTCGCGGATGCCGGGCCCGATGCGCTCATCGATGGCGGGCCGGTTTGCGTCCCCGAGCGCTGCAATGGCGAAGACGATGATTGTGACGGACGCGTCGACGAGCAGCTCAACCTGCGGGGCTTCTGCGAGGCTGGCGTGGGTGAATGCGTTCGGCCGGGCATGAAAGTCTGCGGCCCCGATGACTCTGTCGTGTGCAACGCCGAGGCAGGTCCAGCGGGCGTCGAGCTCTGCGACACCTTGGACAATGATTGTGATGGGGAGATCGACGAGAACGCGGCGCCCGAGGACCTCGAGGACGACATCGACAACGACTGCGATGGCGTGATCGATGAGGTGACTTGTTTGGACGAACTCGCCGCCACGCCCCGGTGTGAAGCCGGCGTCGGTGCCTGCCTGCGCGAGGGCGCAAACATTTGCCGCGGGCGCCCGCCCGAGGTCCTGTTCTGTACGGCGCAGCCCGGTAACCGTGCCGTGGAGCTCTGCAACGACGACATCGACAACGATTGTGACGGCCGCGTCGACGAAGCGCCTAACCTGGCGCCCTGCATGCAAGCCATCGGAGTGTGTCAGGTGGCAGTCGACGCCCTCTGTCAAGCCGACGGATCTTGGGGTTGCCCACCTGAAGATCCCAACTTGCCTGTGCCCCCCGAATGCGAACCGGTGCCCATCGGAGATCATCTCGTTCTGGGAGAAGGCGCGGTCGATCAACTTTGGGTCTTCGAGCCGACCCCTGAAGATGACGCGGCCGCCATCCTTTGGCGGACGGGCGCCACGGTCCGTATTCGCCGAATCTCCGTGCAAGGCGTCCCGCTGGGCGACGCGCCGGTGCAGGCCGCGCTGATGACCCAGAGCATCGTGCGGGACGGACCGCATTTCGCGGCGTTCGAGCGCACCCCCGAGGGCTTTCGATGGGTGCGCTTCGACCGGAATGGTGCGGTCTTGCAGCGGGCAGCCGTGCTCGCCGGCGCCGACTTTCGGGCGGCAGAGGTCTTCAGTGTTGATTTGGAGCGCATCGACGGCGGGTTTCTGATCGCGTTCGCGGTCTGGCACCCCGAACGCTTGGGCTTGCACACCGCCCGCTTGGGCGTCGACGGGGCCGTCCTGGCCGAGAATGATATCGGCGGCGTCGCTGCGTATCCGAACTTGGTACAGGGCCCAGAGGGCGTGATCGTCCTGACCACAACCGTCAATGGCCGGCCCTGGAATGCCGCGCAGTTGGGCGGCGGCCTGCCCCGCACTGGCCAATACGGACGCCTCGACGAGATGGCCCGGGTGATGGGGCGGCCGGGCCCCAGGGGTATCATCGACTCGCTCCGGGCCGTCCCCACGCCGCACGGCCTGCTCTACTTGACCAGCCACCCAACGGAGCTTTGCCTGACATTGGGTGCCAATCGCAGCTGCGGGACAGTAGATGCACTGCCGTCCGATGCCGCGGCGCAGGGTGACTCGGTCCTGCTGATTCGCTCCGGCATCACGGCTCAAAACACGCGCGGCTTCACAATTCAACCGGTCAACTCGGCGTTGACTCCCCTGGACATGCAGCGCTGGGTGGTCGCCAACGGTGGCGATGGCGCCTTCTACCCCCAGTTGGTCCGACTGGCCGACAACATGCTCATCGTCTGGACCAGCGGGAACATCATCTACGCCCAGTTGGGGTTGGCCGAGGTCGACACCGGCATCGTGCGCTGTCTCGAGAATGCCCGTTTGGTCGCCCCTTTGGGCCAATGCCAGGCTGAGCCGGTCTGCGTCGACCTGCAAGGCTGCCAGCCCAACGGCCCAGTCTGCGGATGTGACGGCGAGACCTATGCCGACGGGTGCATCGCGCTGCAACAGGGCAGAAGCGTATGGCAAGCCGGCGCCTGCGACTTCCAGCGCTGGCCCTGCCCAGCAGGCAGCTTCTTCGACCTCAACGGCGAGGATCTCTGCAAGCCATGCGCGGCTATCAAGCCGGTCTGCGGCTGGGAGCCTCGCCAGAATATCGAGCAGGGCCGCGCGTATCCCGATCTGTGTGCGTTGCTTGAGGCCCGCCCAGATGTCCGGTTACAGGATTGGACCCAAGGCGAGTGCGCAATCGTTGAGGCCGGCGGGTGCCGCGAAGAGTTGTGTGACGCCGCCTGCCCGATCTGCGCTATCGATCAGCAATGCTACTCCTCGGTCGACTATCTGGGGGAGCGCACCTGCTTCTGAGCCGAATCATCGGGTGGGTGGACCGGTCTAACCGATCTCCG
>JBNMOZ010000624.1:0-3743 GCA_051276005.1 Bradymonadia bacterium
CCTTGCGCACCGATCTTGGCCTCGCGTTCACCGTGCGCAGCCCCGATATCGACTTCGATCAGGTGCGCTATGGCGTGCGGTGGTCGGTGGGCATTGGGGTGGCGACCTTGCGGGTGCTCGGCGTGCAGCCCTATGTGATGCTCTGGTCGGGGCATGAGTACCAGCTCGCCCGCGCCGGCGATCCGGGGCAGCACGGCATCCGAATCGGCACCCGGGTGGGCGTCAACTGGGATCCGTGATCCGGCTCGACTCACCGATCCGCGTGCCCCAGATCGTGGGCCGGCGCCACGATGTCGCGCACCCGCTGCTTGACCACCTTCGCCTCTATAAATCCGCCCGCCGCGCGGTCCATCACGACCGTTTCGTTGACCGAAATTACGAAGACGCCGCCCGCCGCCGGGCGCAACGCGACCTCGAAGAGCACGGTCTCGAAGGTCGTCAGCAGCTCTTGGGCATACCAGGCGGCCCGCGCCAACCAGTTGCAGCGCGGGCAGTATTGGATGCTGACCCGATACGATGTTGCCTTCATTCTTTCGCTCCAGCCTGATCGGTGCTCTGATCAGAGCGCTTTCACCGTAACACGCTCCTTCGCGGGTCGTATGCAGATGTCGAAGACGGCTTCTTTTAAGAAACGTTAATCGAATCATGTGTTTAGATTGTAACGGTTGGTCGCGTCTTGCGGTCTGGAGCGCCCGATAGGTGCGCCTAAGGAGATGACGGTGCTCTCGAAGATGTTCAAGCGGAAGCCGCAAAGACACGTGGTCATTATCGGCAACGGCATCGCCGGTGTGTCTTGCGCTCGGGCGCTGCGCGGGCGCGACAAGACATGCCGCATCACGCTGATCTCGGGCGAGGCGGAGCACTTCTTCAGCCGCCCGGCCCTCATGTACATCTACATGGGCCACATGCGCGCCGAAGACACCAAGCCCTACGAGGACTGGTGGTGGAAGAAGCGCAAGATCGACCTGCTGCAGGCCTGGGTCACGCAGATCGACACCGACAAGAAGTATCTGACCTTCGCGGGTGACGCCGGCGGCCTCGCCTACGACCAGCTCGTCATCGCGACGGGCAGCAAACCCAATAAGTTCGGCTGGCCTGGCCAGGATCTCGAGCGCGTCTCGGGGCTGTACTCGATGCAGGATCTGCAACAGCTCGAGCGCATCAGCGACCAGATCGAGCATGGCGTCATCGTCGGCGGCGGCCTCATCGGCGTCGAGCTCGCCGAGATGCTCCACAGCCGGGGCAAGCGCGTCACCATCCTGGCGCGTGAAGACAACTACTGGTCCAACGCGCTGCCGCTCGAAGAGTCGGTCATGGTCAGCGACGTGATTCGCTCGGCCGGCATCGACCTGCGCTGCGGCGAGGAGCTCGCCGAGATCGTCGACGACGGCGCCGGACGCGCGTGTGCGGTCATGACCAAGAAGGGCGAGCGCATCGACTGCCAGTTTGTCGGCTTGACCGCCGGCGTCAGCCCCAACGTCTCAGCGCTGCGGGGCTCAAACATCCCGACCGGCCGCGGGGTGCTCGTCGATCGCAGCTTCCGCACCCAGACCGACGACGTCTTCGCCATCGGCGACTGCGCCGAGATCGTCACCCCCGAGGGCGAGCGCAACGTGCTCGAGCAGCTCTGGTACACCGGCGAGATGCACGGCAACGTGCTGGCCGCGGTGCTCTGCGGCGAAGAGCAGGCCTACGATCGCGGCATCTGGTTCAACAGCGCCAAGTTCGTCGATCTGGAGTGGCACACCTACGGCGAGGTGCCGCCCGCGGGTCGTCCGGTGCGCGACTCGGTCAAGCAGGCGTATTGGGAGGCCAAGGACAAGCGGCACAGCTTCCGGCTCGTCTTCGAGGACGACGCGCTCATCGGCGTCAACGCCATGGGCATCCGCTATCGCCACAAGGTCTGTGAGCGCTGGATCGCCGAGAAGCGCGGCCTCGACGCCGTGCTGGGCGACCTGAAGAGCGGCAACTTCGATCCCGAGTTCTACAAACACTACGAGAAGGCCATCGCGCAGAGCCTTCGCACCCAGATGGAGGCCCGGTCATGAGCAGCGCTGCGATCACCGACTTCGCGCCCAACCATTACGGCGACGCGGGCCTCAAGAAGCTCGCGACGATCGGCCTGTTCGTCTCGATGGCGCCCTTCGTTCTGGCCTTGGCGGGCTATAACACCCTCTTCGGCGAGGGCTGGTTGCGCCTCGGCGTGACCTTCGTGCCGTTCCTGGCCTTCGCGTTCATGCGCATCGTGGCGACCTATAAGGGCACCACCCCCGGCATCAAGAACGACGGCGTCTTCATACAGGAAGTCTCGGGCCGCAAGATCGGCGGCTTCGTGCTCGGCGCCGTCCTTACCGCGCTGTACGTGATGCTCTACTGGACCACCGCGCTGTTGCCCGTGGCCGAGACGCTCGAGCCCCTCAGCCAGCTGATTCGCGGCAAGGGCGCCGACAAGTGGTTCTTGTACGGCTTCCTGTACACCCTCGCGGTGCTGGTGATGGGCACGCGCATGCTCTACCGCTATCGGAACAACAAGTATCAAATCTTCCGCACGCTCTCGGTGATGTTCTTCCAGCTCGCGTTTGGCTTCATGATCCCCGGGATTTTGGTCGCCTTCAACCAGCCGGAGTTCTATTTCACCTACTTCTGGCCGCTCAAGCCCGAGTACCTGTTCCCCAGTAAGTTCCACGAGTTGGTCAACCACCCGGGCGGCCTGGGGCTGTGGATGGCCACCTGGGGCGTGCTGATGAGCTTCATCCTCACGCCCTTCCTGACCTGGCGCTTCGGCAAGCGCTGGTACTGCTCGTGGATGTGCGGCTGCGGCGGACTGGCCGAGACGGCCGGCGATCCCTTCCGCCAGCTCTCCAGCAAGAAACTCAAGGCCTGGAAGTTCGAGCGTTGGTCCATTCACCTCGTGCTGGTGCTCATCGTCGTGCTCACCGCGCTGCTGTGGGTCGCGCCCAAGACCGAGTTCGCGAAGCACTACAAGTCTTGGTACGCGTTCATCGTCGGCGCGGCGCTCTCGGGCGTGGTGGGCGTGGGCTTCTATCCCTTGTTGGGCAGCCGCGTCTGGTGCCGATTCTTCTGCCCCATGGCGGCGGTCCTCGGCGTCTTCCAGCGCTTCTTCAGCCGCTTCCGCATCACGACGAACGGCGCGCAATGCATGTCGTGCGGCAACTGCTCGACCTACTGCGAGATGGGCATCGACGTGCGCTCGTATGCGATGCAGGGCAAGAACATCGTGCGCGCCTCATGCGTGGGTTGCGGCATCTGCGCCGCGGTGTGTCCCCGCGGCGTGCTCAAGCTCGAGAACGGCAAGACCATCAAGGATCGCTTCGACGGCGCCGAGCACCCGATGACCGACCTGATCAAGAGCCTGAAGACCTGGTAGGTCGAGGCTTGCAAGGGCGACTTCGGCGAGGCCGACCGAGGCGAGCCCGATCGCCCTCGATGGGTCGCTGTTCTTGTTCTAGGGAGGCGCGGCGAAGGCCGACCAGGCCGTGATCTGCGGGATCGTTTAGGAGGGCGAGTCTTTCGGTTCGCCATCCGGCGTCTTGAAGATCCGGTACAGCCACGCGAGCCCCGGCAGAATCAGCAAGCTCGCCACCACCAAGGTCACCGCCAAAGCCTGCAAAGTCGCCTCGGGCGCTGCCGTCGCCGGCCAGGTCAGCACCTCACCGCTGCGCAGCATGATGCCGTTGGGGTAGCCCGCCAGCCAGTACCCACCCACCACGGCGAAGACGGTG
>JBNMOZ010000625.1:0-3734 GCA_051276005.1 Bradymonadia bacterium
GATCGCCCCGCGGTGGCGCGTGTTCGAATCGGTCGCCTCGCGCAGCGCGACGGCTTCGATCCCGGTCCTCAACGACCCCCAGCGGTGTTCGATGCGCCCGCGCATACCGACCTGGCGCTCGTCGAGCGTGGCCTCGTCAACCTGACCGGCGAGCACCTGATTGCGCTGCTCGAAGTGGTAGCGCTGCCGCCGGGCCCACCCGGCAATTGTCACCGTCTCGCCGCGCCAGCTCACCCCGAGCAGCCCCTGGCGGGTGGCGCTGCGGCCGTCGCCCTCAAACTGTTCGAGGCCCGGCTCGCCGCGCACGGTGGCCTGACCTTGCATCAGGACGCGCAGACCACCGATGCGGTGCTGAAGCAGGGCGCCTAGGCGGCGGTGATCGTTATTGCCGCGCACGCGTCGGTTGCCGTTGACGTCGGTGAACGCGAAGTCGCCCGTGCCGCGCGCGAGCTGCACGCTGGCCAGCGTGTCCGCAGTGCCGCCCACGCCGCTGAGCTGACCGACGCCAAAGCTGCCGACCCGCGCGCTGACCTCGGGGTTCGGGTCGTCACGCAGCCGCAGCTTGAGCACCCCGCCCTGGGCACCGCTGCCATATCCAGCGCCCAACGCGCCGCGCAGCACGGTGAGCGATTCGAGCGCGCTCACCGGGATCATGCTCAGGTCCACCGCGCCACCGCGGGCTAGATCGAGGGGGATTTCGTCGAGCAGCACCCGCACCTGATGCCCGCCCGCGCCGCGGATCGAGAGGGTCGCGCGGGCACCGATGCCCCCGCTGCGGCGCACCTGCACGCCGGGGCTGCGCTCGATCAGGCGGGTGACGTCGGCCGAGGCGCCGGGTGCGCTGTCGGTGCGAATTCGGCGCTGGTTCGCCGTGGGGGCGGCGGCGTCGGGGGCTCGACCGGTGACCCGAATGTCGGCGTCGGGGGCCTGCGCGAAGGCGGTCGAGATCAGCCCCGCGGCGAGGCAAAGGCGAATCACTCGACGCGGCGCCCGTAGACCCCGTCGATGTCGGGGCCGTCGCTCACCGGGTCTTTGGGGTACAGCGCGCCGGTGTTGGGGTCGATCTGCGCCGCTGCGGGGCGCAGACGTATACAGCGCGCGCCCTCGGCACGGATGGCGTCTCCAATCGGGCCGGGCAGGTCGGCGAAGTCGAACGCGTCGCCCCCGGCGAAGGCCGTGTCGAAGGGATCCGCGATCGCGTCATCGTCATTGAGCCTGACCGGCGTTCGGCCCGCAAAACCCTGCCATTCAGCGGGCTTCGGCACGTAATCGGCGGGCGCGTCATGCAGGTACGCGTGGGGAAACGCAACCCAGCGCTCCCCGTCGGGGGACGCCTCGACGACGACCAGGTCCATGAACGTCATGTCGCCACTTTGAAACGGGTTCTCGAAGACGACGACGTCATCGCCAGCGTCGTCGCGGGCGCGGCCGCTCGACCAGCAAACCGCCAAGTGATCCTCGGGTTGGACGCTGATCGAGTAGACGTCACGGCTGCCAGCTTGATCGCCTGCACCGCGGACGCCGTTCGTCGCAGCGCGCGGGTCCTTGCTCAGCGCGTCGCTGGCCGTCGGCGCGCTGAGCACCTCATCGGCCAGCATGACCGACGCAGGACGGGGGCTGGGATCGAGCGAGGGGACGGGCGCGGTGTCACCGCATTGAATCCGAGTGATCGTGCCGTCGGTCAGGTTGATGATCGAGACCGCGTCGCTGAGCCACTCGGTGACCGCCATGACGGCGCCGTCGCGATGAACGGCGGCGGCCCACGGGTTGCTACCGGGCGGGAGGGCATAGCGGGCGACGGGCTCGAAGCTGTCGATATCGAGGGCGATCACGTTGTTGTCGCCCGACTGCACCACATACATGCGGTCGTTCGCGACGCTGACATGGTTGGGCAGTTGGCCGGTGACCCAGAGCGTCTCTCGAGGCAGGGCGTCGCAGCCTTCGCCCGGATCTTGGGCGGGCAATTGGCCCAGGTCGAGGCGCTGCAACAGGCCCGGTCCGTCGAGCAGATAGTAGAGCGTATCGTCGACGATAAGCGGCGACTTGGCGCCCGCGAGCACGTCTTGATCGGGCACGCCCAGCGGCAGGGTGCAGGCCCAGGGGGTGTCGTCTGGGTCGAGCACGATCAGGCGATCGGCGTTGTAGTCGACGATCAGCGTGCGATCGCCGTAGGCCACCGGCGCGCCCAGGCCCAAGCCGGGTCCAAAGCGCACCGGGTTTTCTACTGATCGAGTGAATGATTCCGATTCAAAATCAAGCACATACGCTGTCGCTTGGACGCCCGAACCGATGACGGCGCGGTCGCGATGCAGCGCGAAACCGATGGGCCCGCCTGCGCCCAGCACGGCCGGCAAAGCGGCGCTCCACACCGGGCGCAAGTCGCTATCCAGACGCTCTACGCCGCCGTTGGTGCGCACCCGTGGCACCGCCGTTGTCAGGTCGAACGCGCCGCTGCCCACGACCCACAGGCCGTCGCCGTCGGCTTGTATTGTCTGCGGGTTGAGCCAGCGCGTCGGTCGGCTCGTGAGGCGTTGGCCCTGCATGTCGAAGAGCGTCAAACGGCCCGCGCGCCAGGGATCGCCAAAGCCAGAGTTGGCGACCACGAGCCGGTCGCCCAGCCAGGTGACGGCTTGCGGGCGATCGATCTCGCCGGGATCACAGGTGATGTCGATGGGTGTCGGGGCGGGGGAGTCGGGCGCGTCGCACCCGGCCAGACCGAGCAGCGCGCCGAGCACAGCGCAGCCCAGTCCAGCGCCCAGCGCGGCGTGGTTGCGGACCATTCGCAGAGTCATTGGCACGGTCAGTCGCACGGTCCCAGGACGGTGTGGACCAGGCGGGCGGCTTCGGAGAACTGGCCGCCGGGGCCCGGGGTCGCGTCCTGTACGAACCAGACGCCGGCGCGGGAGATGTTGCCGGCCACATGCAGGCTCTGGGCTTCGGCACCTTCAGGCAGGGCGATGCGCGACGGCACCTGCACGACGCCCGAGGTGTTCACGCGGCTGAGGCCCACTTGCAGCCCACCGCGGCCGGAGTCCTGCCAGCCCACGCCGAAGCTGTTCGGGTTGAGCCATGCCACATCCGTGACCAGGCCCGAGCCCTCGGCGCCGGGGATCGGCGGCGAGGCGAGCAGGTCGCCGGCCGTGTCGTACAAGGTGATGTAGGGCGTGAGGCCCATCGGGCCCAGGCGGCTGTGGCCGACGCCATACACCGACGCGCCATAGGCGATATGCAACGAGCCCTGCGCCTGCACGCCCTCTTGGCGACGAATCGGCGAGATGACGTTCGCGTCATTGTCGACGATGGCGAAGATGATGTCCTGCGGCGTCTCGACGCCCGCGTCGAGCCACGCGAGGCCCCAGGCGCCATCGCCAAACGAGATGGCCGGGGCCTGCAGGTTGCCGTCGCTGATCAACGCCGGCGAGCGGGGCGCGCCGTTCTGATCGATGCCCACGCCGTACAGGCCGGTGGGGCGGGTGTAGACGAGCATGCCGCCGGCCAAGGGTGCCCAAGCCGCGCCAATGTAGCTGACGTCGAAGGTGCCGGGCACTTCGGTCGCCGGTCCTGCCAGCGCGCCGTCGGCGTCGAGCAGCTGGATCTTGACCCCGTCGACGCCGCCCGCGTCGCCGCGCGCGCCCATCCAGATGGCGGCGTAGCCCGAGCCGTTGTAGACGATCTCTTGCTGGGGCAAGCGCGCGATGCCGAGCGTGACCGCGTCGCCGATCGCTTCTCCGTCA
>JBNMOZ010000626.1:0-3728 GCA_051276005.1 Bradymonadia bacterium
GACGCGCGCACGCTGCTGCAAAAGGTCGATCTGATCGATCTGGCGGCGACGCTGCGCAAGGCCAAGGTGCAGTTGGTGGGCGAGCTGCCCACGCCTGAGGAGCTCGAAGAGGTCGCGCTGGGCGGCGAGACCGCGCTCGACGGTCTGCTGGCCGAGTACATGGAGCGCGACGCGTTCTATGACACGCTCACGCGGTGGCAGAACGACACGTTCCTGACCGACAAGTACTTCTTCGGCAATAACGCGACCGACCTGCTCGACGGCGATCAGTATCCGAGCCGGCGCTGGTACGACGAGACCGACGGCGAGACCGAAGAGGGTCAGTTGGCGCGGCGCTGGTCAAACCGCAGCGTCGCGCGCGAGCCCCTCGATCTGATCAACTACGTGATCCGCAACGACCGGCCCTACACCGAGATCCTGACCGCCGACTACACGCTGCTCAACCCGTTCAGCGCCAAGGTCTACGGCGCCGACGTCGACTTCGACGACGAGTGGGATCCCAAGGAGTTTCGCGAGGTTCGGATCGACGGCGTGCCCCACGCGGGCATCCTGACGTCGCCCATGTTCCTCAACCGCTATCCGACCACGCCGACCAACCGCAACCGCCACCGGGCGCGCATGGTCTACAAGTTCTTCATGGCGACCGACATCCTGCAAAAGGCGGATCGGCCGGTGGACCCGACCAAGATCCGCGACCACAACCCGACCATGAACAACGAGCAGTGCACTATCTGCCACGCCAGCGTTGACCCGATGGCGGGCGCGTTCCTCAACTGGGACGACCGCGGTCGCTACACGCCGCCCGATTCAGGCTGGTTCGACGATATGCGGCCGCCGGGCTTCGGCGAGGCCGACGTGCCGCCCGACGATTGGGGCCGCAGCCTCGCGTGGCTGGCCACCGAGATCGTCGACGACGATCGCTTCGCGCTCTCGGCCGTGGAGCAGATGTATACCGGCCTGGTGGGTCGTGATCCGGTGCACAACCCGAGCGATCAGTCCGATCCGCAGTTCGACGCGAAGCTCGAGTACTTCAACCTTGAGCAGGGGTTCTTGCGCGACGTGACCGACGAGTTCGTGGCGTCGGGCTACAACGCCAAGACGATCATCCCGGCCCTCGTAAAGAGCGCGTTTTATCGCGCCGATACGGTCAGCGAAGAGCTCACCGAAGACGAGACGGCGGCCCTGGCGAACCTGGGCACGACGCGGCTGCTGACGCCCGAAGAGCTCAACACCAAGCTGGCCGCCGTGATGGGTCGGCCTTGGCAGTACCGCAAGCAAGACCGCAATCAGCTGCTCGATACGCGGGAGTACCGCTTCTTCTATGGCGGAATGGACAGCGACGACATCACCACGCGCATCACCGAGCCCAACGGCATGATGGCGAACATCCAGCTGCGCATGGGCAACGAGATGGCCTGCTACAGCGTCGCGCGTGACTTCGCGCGGGCGCCGGGCGAGCGGCTGCTGTTCCCCCACGTCGAGATGGCCTACACGCCCGAAGACGACAACGGCTTCCCGATCCCCCAGGCCGAAGAGACGATCCGTAAGAACATCAGGTACTTGCACTATCGCATCCTGGGTGAGGTGCTCACGCCGGGTCACTCTCAGGAAGAGGCGAGCTTCGAGCTGTTCCTGGCCACATGGCGCGATGGCTATCAAGAGATCGCCAACGGGCAGGCCAGCGCTGATCTGCCCGGCGCGTGTCGGGCGACCTTCGACTACGACACCGAAGAAGAGCTGCCCGAAGAGATGCGTATTGAGCGCGACCGGCGCTTCACCGTGCGGGCCTGGATGGCCGTCGTGACCTATTTGCTCGCCGACTGGCGATTCCTCTACCACCAGTAACCGCGGCTCACAGCACTCGTTGCTGATGAGCCAAGAGAGCGAGAACACCATGGATCGACGAGATTTCATGAAGTTGTGTGGCGCCGCGGGCCTGGCGGTGATGGTGCCGGGCGGCCAGGCATTTGCGCAGGACCCCACCGATGATCGGTTCTGGGTCTTCGTGCATGCCAGCGGCGGTTGGGATCCGACCTCTCTTTGCGACCCGAAAGGGCGCGCAAATGAAGAGGAAGAGAACCCGATGAACATGTACTTCAAAGACGACATCGGCGAGGCGGGCAACATTCGCTACGCGCCGATGGCGTTTAATGAAGAGTTCTTCCAGAAGCACTACCGCCGCACGTTGGTGCTCAACGGGGTCGACACCCAGACCAACAACCACGACGCGGGCGTGCGCCACACCTGGAGCGGCAAGCTCAGCGAAGGCTACCCGGCCTTGGCGGCCTTGATCGCCGGCGTGCAGGCGCGCGAGGCGCCGTTGGCGTTCTTGTCCAACGGCGGCTACGACCTGACCAACGGGCTCATCGCGCCCACCCGCACGGGCAACATCGACGCGCTCAACCGCATCGCCTTCCCCAACCGGCTCGACGCCAACCGCGAGGATCGGGGCCTCTTTCACAGCCCGGCCACGATGGATCGCATCCAGGCGGCGATGGCCAAGCGCGAGGGCTACCTCAAGGAGCGGTTCGCGCTGCCCAAGGCGCGGCACACGGTCGGTCAGCTGTTCTCGGCGCGCGTGGGTCGCAACGAGGTCAAGCGCCTCAGCGAGTTCTTGCCCGAGAACTTCGACGACAACCGCCTCAAGCGGCAGGCCCAGGTGGCTTGTGCGGCGTTCAAGGCCGGCGTGGGCAAGACCGCGAACCTGACCTCGGGCGGCTTCGACACCCACGGCAACCACGACGAGTCCCAGGGCAACGCGCTCAACAACATCATGCGCGGCGTCGACTTCTTATGGGACGAGGCGGAGCGCCAGGGCATCGCCGACAAGCTGGTGGTGATGGTCGGCAGCGACTTCGGTCGCACGCCGGGCTACAACAGCAACAACGGCAAGGACCACTGGTCGATCACGAGCGTGCTCCTCATGGGCGCGGGCATCCCGGGCAACACAGTGGTGGGCAGCAGTGATGAGCGGCATCGCCCGGTGACGGTCGACCCGGCCACGCTGCAGCCCAGCGAGAGCGGCATCCGCATCGAGCCCAAGCACATCCACATGGCGCTGCGTAAGCTCGCGAAGATCGAGGGCGCCGAGCCCAGCCGTCAGCTCTTCCCGCTGCTCGACACCGAGGACCTGCCGATCCTGCGGTAGCCCGCCGGGCGCGATGCGGCACCAAGCCGCGCTGGGGTGCCGATGCAGAGCAGCAGAAGACGCCCCTGGGCGTGGGCGCTCGGTGCGCTGCTCCTTTACAAGACGCTCTACGTGCTGGCCTACGTCGACTTGCCGTTTGTGTACGGCGGCATCGGCGACTCGCAGATCTATCTTGGCCAGACCGCCGCGCTGGCGAGCGGCCAATACAGCGACCCCCGACTCGTCGCCTTCAGCCCTCTGTATGGCGTCTTCCTGCATCTGCTCGATGCCCGGTCGGCGCCGTTCTTCGTCGTCGCATTGCAGCTGCTGATGGGGCTCGCCAGCGCCGGGCTGATCGCGCGCATCCTGCATCGCCGCGTCGCGCCCCGGGCCGGATGGATCGCCGCAGGGCTGTACGTCACCTATGCGGTCTTCATGTATTACGAGAGCAAGGTGCTCTCCGAGACGTTGGGCATCTTCCTGCTCAGCGTGGGCCTGACCCTGTTTGACCGCCTGCAGGACGTGGCCCAAGAACGGCCCCAAGAACGGCCCCAAGAACGGCCCCAAGAACGCGT
The DNA here is from genome assembly GCA_051276005.1 of Bradymonadia bacterium. Lineage (GTDB taxonomy): Bacteria > Myxococcota_A > Bradymonadia > UBA7976 > UBA1532 > JBNMOZ01. The sequence goes on from JBNMOZ010000626.1 coordinate 3,703, forward strand.
CCAGCTGGGCATCGCGGCGTTCGCGG
>JBNMOZ010000627.1:0-3724 GCA_051276005.1 Bradymonadia bacterium
CACCTCAAGCCTGCACCGATCCCGGCGCAATCCGGGCGCAATCCGGGCGCAATCCGGGCGCAATCCGGGCGCAATCCGGGCGCAATCCGGGCGCAACCCCAGCGCAATCCCGGCTCAAACCCGCACCGCTGTTCTTTTTCCTTCACACCAGCGCTCGACTGAGTCGTCCTCTTTCGCCTCAGACACTGCGGCCCCGACACGTCGGCCACGCAGCAGAGACATTCATGAGGAGAATTCATGGCCCATAGGGCGCCCATATCAAGCCGCACCCGGTCAACCCGCATCCGGCGCTGCGCGACACTTCTGGCCTTAAGCATCGGCTTGCTTGCCGGGGCGGCGCACGCTCAGGACCCGCTCTGGGGGCCCGGCAAGCAGTCTAAGTCGGCGATCCGAGGCTCCTTCATCAACGTGAGCAACGCTGTCAGCTTCAACACGTTCGATGAGAGCGCTGAGCTCACCTACAACCCGCTGTATTCCATCAGCACCACCGCAAACATGCGGTATTGGCTCAACAGCAAGATCAACTTGCGGTTGGGGGTGGGCTTCTCTCGGGAGGTCACAAACAGCGACTTCACCGCGCAGGACGGCGAGATCCTCCTCAACGACACGACCATCGGCGCGGGTGGCGTCCTGTGGACCATCCCGGTCGTCAACATCATCACGATCGCGGCGTTGGACTTTCGCCTGCCGACGGGGAAGTTCAGTCAGGCCCAGTCGATGATCCTGTCGGTGCAGCCGCGGATCATCCTGTTCAAGCCCTTCAGCGGTATGGCCGGCTTCAACATGTCGTTCGTGACCGGCTTCAACGACATGTTCTACCGCTACCAGACAGCCTCCGATGAGGGCCCGGGCCGGGTCTGCCCCAGCGCGGCGCTGGGCTGCGATCCGACCGACACCGGCGTGCGCAACGTGCGCATGCGTCTGATCAACGCCCTCGCCGCCGGCATCCAGCCGACCAGCTGGGTCGGCGCCAGCGCGAGCGTCGCGATCCTCCACGACTACCTGTACCCCCGCTCGGATGAGCAGACCGAGGCTTTCGTGCCCCAAGAGGAGCAGAACACCCGCACCTTGATGGCCTACAACCTCGAAGTCTTCTTCATCCCGGCGCCCGCGCTGCAGCTTGCCATTGGTGCGAGCACCTTCGGCCTGCAGCGTGCGCCCAACGGCGACAACCGCCGACCGTTCTTCAACCGAAATACAAACTTGGTGGCCGACGTGCGAATCAATGTCGCAAACGCCCTTGCCCCTCTTCTAAAGGATTGATGCCTGTGACCTCTCGCACTCTCACCTCAACCGCCTTGCGCACGAGCCTCTTGCTGGCTCTCGCGGTGGCGCTCCCGATTACGGGGCTGCTTGGCTGCGCTGAAGAGCGCCCGGCCATCGACCGGGTGCAGCCCTTCGCCCTGAAGAAGTCTCTCTTCGTGGGCGAGGATCTTCAGGGCGCCCAGGACGACCCTGAGTTCTACACTCAGGCGACCCTGATCGACGTCGGCTATGGCGCCAGCCAGTCCGGCCTTTTCACCTCGACGTACGCCCAGCCGATGTCGCGCATCAAGTGGCAGATCACCGAAGACATGCTGCTGGGCCGCATCGCCTACGAGCGCATCGACGACTCCGACGGCAAGGGCTTGGGCGGCCCGGTGCAAAACGGCGTCATCGCCGTGGCGTTCCGCATCACGAGTCACTTCGACATCGTGCGCGCCTACAACCCGTCCACCGGCGAGCAGCTCAACATCGTCAATGAGAACACCATGGATCGCCCATGGTTCGAGCGTGAGAGCTTCCGCGTCGACTGGTCGCGCAACCTCGCGGTCGACAGCTACGACTTCGACACCTTGTCGTTGTTGGGCGTGTACGGCGGCATCATCTACCAGCCGATGGCGTACGACATCACCGATCCCGACGATCCGGACGCGCCCGTCTTCGATCTCGAGAACGGCTACTTCGACGTGACGAACAAGGCCTTCGCCAAGCCGCAGATCGTCGACCTGTCTTCGCTGGGCTGGGGCATTACAGCGTTCCCGGCGTGCTTCCTGCCCGCCGACTTCGCCGGTGGTACCGGCCCCGACGCGAGCTGTAACCCGGTCGAGCTGACCCTGCGTCACTCCTTCCGGCGCGTCGTCCCGACCGACTTCGAGCCCCAGGACTGGGACGGCTTCCGCTTCCAGGCCTATGGCGCGTTCAACGTCGAGCGCAACGGCTACACCCGCAACTACCGCATGACCGATGACAAGTGGCACCGCTTCATCACGCGCTACAACATCTGGGATCGCAGCCACTACTACGCGTCCCCCGAGTTCATGATCTCGCCGGTCGAGTGCTTTACCCCCGACACCACCGGCTTCGGCCAGGATCCGCACCGCGACGAAGACGGCAACGGCACCGAAGATGAGTGCGAAGACGTCACCGCCGCCGTCGGCGTCGGCGGCTCACGCTGCAACGAGTTCACCCAGAAGTGCACCCTGCCCTTCCAGGAGCGCGAGCCCGTCGCCCAGACTTGGCACTTCACCGATCAGAGCGATCCGCTCTTCTTCGACGCCAGCCGCCGCGCCACCATCGAGTGGGACGTCGCAATGCGCGTCGCCGTGCAAGCGGCCAAGTACGCCGAGTGCAAGGCCACCGGCAACGATCCCTCGACCTGCCTCGAGCGCTACCCGGTCTACTTTGGTCAGCAAGATCAGAACGACGACGCCGTCAACCTGACGGTCGAGGTCCTCGACTGCCAGCGCGCCAACCCCGGCGACGACTGTGCGTCGGTCGCGCGCAGCGTCGCCGACCAGCGCGGCTACGATGACAGCATCGTGTTCATCGCGACGATGAAGCCGATGGTCGTCATGTGTCACTCGCCGGTCGAGTTCAACGACCCGACCGAGTGCGGCGAAGAGCGGCTGCCCGAGGGCATGAGCTCCTTCGAGTGCCGCGATGCGTGGCAGAACCCCGAGAGCGACGTGGCCGACGTGTGTGGCTCACGCCCCAAGGTGCGCATGGGCGACCTGCGTTATCACCAGGTCAACGTCATCCCGACCCCCGCGACCCCGTCGCCCTGGGGCATCTACACCGACGCCGAGGATCCCCTCACCGGCGAGACGATCTCGGCCAGCATCAACGTCTGGTCCTGGGTCAACGACGCCTGGAGCCAGGGCATCATCGACAAGATCCGCTTCATCAAGGGTGAGCTGACCGCTGCCGAGATCACCGACGGTGACTACGTGCAGGACTGGGTCAACGCGGCCCGCAGCGTCAAGGGCGGTGGCGGCTTGCTGCCCAAGATGACCAAGGCTGAGATCGACGAGCGCATCAAGGTGATCGCCGGCGTCCGCCTCTCCAAGGAGCAGCTGCAGAACGCCCCGGCCGAGATTCGCGAGAAGGCCCAGGCGGCCCGCGTCGAGATGGGGAGCATCCGAGCCTCGATCAAGGCCACCTCGAACTTCCGCCCGACCTACGCAGCGCGCGCCAAGGCCGCCGCGGGTACGCAGTTCGAAGCCGCGCTCATGACCCCCGCGGTCCAGCAGCTGACCGGCGTCGTCGGTATGCCGCTCAATGACAGCACCATGAACCACGCCTCGCTGCTGCGCGGCGCCAACCCGGCCTTCATGCGCCAGCTGCGCAACCTCAAAGAGAACGCCTTCGCCGACCGCGGCAGCTGCGTGCTGTACGAGGCGCCCGCGCCGATGGCTATCCAGAGCCTCGCCGACGTGCTCGAGGCCAAGTTCGGTGCGTTCAA
>JBNMOZ010000628.1:0-3723 GCA_051276005.1 Bradymonadia bacterium
GGGGGAGTTGGCGAGCCCACAGATTGTATTCGATGCGGCGCCTGATTCGGATCAAAGCCGCGTCGATGCCAGCCCCGCCGCGCCCGGGTCAGCGGTTCTCTGAACAGGTGCTCGTCTGACAACCCCGCGACGCGGTACTGTCCCTGACCATTCGGTGCTATCGCTGACCATTTGCTATTGTCCCTGACCTTGTTGAGGAGCGTTGGATGCGTCTGAAGAACGTGATGAAGCCGCTGTTGATTGCGGGCCTGCTGGCGCCTGCCTTGGGCTGCGATGCCGTCAAGGATCTGGTCACCGAGTCCGACATGGGCCCCAGCGAGGTCATCCTTGATGTTGATGACGAAGAGACGGTCGGCGATCTCGATGAGATGGAGCAGACCGCGGTCTGTGACGCGCTGATCAACAACATCGAGAGCCGGGTGCCGGCCCAGAATAAGTGCGTGATCCTCGGCATCGCCAACGCCGTAAGCCAGGCGGCCGGCGGCGCGCTCATGGTCGACGATTGCACTGACGCTCAGACGATCTGTACCTCGGCCGTACAGATTGGCAGCGAGGTCGCGCCCCCGCTGACCATTGGCGAGTGCGGCTTGTTTGGCGGCGAGACCGCCGGCTGTGACGTGACGATCGGCGAGCTGCGCGCCTGCCTGACGCTGATGGCCGACGCCGCAGTGAGCGGCATCAGCGACTTCTTGACCTGCAACCTGATCGACATCGCCGACGGCATGGTGCCCGACGTGGCGTTGCCTGGCCCCGAGGTGCCCGAGGGCGCTGAGGAGTGCGCGCAGGTTCGCTTGGCTTGCCCCGGGGTCTTCTCCGCCGACGACGGCATGTGACAGCTTGCCGCGCGCGCGTCTCTCGCTAATGATGCCGACCGCGCACCCCGAGGACGCCCAGTGAAGGACGCCCAGTGAAGGCCCTCGCCATCGCCCGCCGCGAGATCGTGGGCTATTTTAATTTGCCCATCGCGTACATGGTCGTGGCGGCCTTCTTGCTGCTGTCGGGCGTGTACGTCTTCGTGCTCCAGCCGTTCTTCGTGAACAATCGCGCAACCTTGCAGCCGTTCTTCGAGTTCGCGCCTTTCCTCTTCACCCTGTTCGTGCCCGCGCTGACAATGCGCAGCCTGGCCGAGGAGCGGCGGACCGGGACGCTCGACGTGCTCCTCTCGTGGCCGGTCGGCGATCTCGATGTGGTGGTGGGCAAGTTCTTGGGCGCGCTGGGCTTGCTGGCGATCGCGCTGCTGCTCACGTTGGCCTATCCGCTCACGATCGCGTCGCTGGGGGCCCTGGATTGGGGACCGATCATCGGCGGCTACCTGGGCTTGCTGCTGCTGGGCGGCGCGTACCTGGCGCTGGGCCTGCTTGTCAGCGCGCTCACTCAAAACCAGATCGTCGCCTTCATGGGCGGCTTCTTTGTGTGCTTCTGCGCCTACATCATCGGTCGCGCGGCGCCCGTGGTGCCCGACGTGCTCGTGCCCATCGTGCAGGGCTTGTCGTTCGAGCGGCACTTCGGGCAGGTGGCGCGCGGCGTCATCGATACGCGTGATCTGGCGTTCTTTGGCGCCGTCATCGTGCTCGGCCTGGGCTGGACGGCCGAGGTGCTGCGGAGCCGACGATGGCGATGAAGGGCCGCATCGAAGCGGGGCTCTTCGCGGGCCTGCTGCTGTTGGCGTGTGGGCTGTCCGTGCTGCTCGCGGGCACCTGGTGGGCGCGGCTCGATCTCACGGCCGACCAGCGCCACACCCTCGCGCCGGCCACGCTCGACTTGCTGCGCCGAGGCCCCGTCGAGGTGCGCGCCTTCTTGCCGTCGCGCATGCCGGCGCCCTGGTCGGCGCGGGTGCAGGCGATGCGCGACATGCTGCGCACCTATGTCGCCGCCGCTGAGGGTCGCTTGACACTGGTCGTGGTCGATCCGTCCGACCCAGACCTGACCGATGAACAACGCGCGGCCATCGACGCCGAGGCGCAGAGCTTCGGCATCGAAGTGGCCGACGTCTCGGTCATCGAAGGCGCTCGGCAACGACGCGAGCGGCGCTGGTTTGGTCTCGCGTTGCTGCACGCCGATCGGCAAGTGGTGGTGCCGCCGGTGCGACGCATCGACGACATGGAGTTTGAGATCACCCGCCAACTGCGGCGCCTGCTCAACGACGACGGCAAGCCGCCGCGCGTCGGGTTGAGCCAGGGGCATGGCGAGCCCGACCTGCTGCAGTCTCCACTGGCGGGGCCGCTGGGCGCGAGCGGCGAACTCATCAACGTACAAATTGGGATCGATCTGCTGCCACCAAACCTCGACGCGCTGGTGGTGTTGGCCCCGTCCCGGCGCTTCTCCGATCGTGAACGCTTCGTCATCGACCAGTTCTTGATGCAGGGCAAGGCGTTGATCTTATTGCTCGATTATCGCGAGCGTAGCCAGGTAATGACCGACGTGCTGGTGCCGATCAACACCGGGCTGGAGTCGCTCCTCGACGGCGTGGGCGTCGCGATGGACACCAACTTGACGCTCTTCGACCCGCAGCGTCACGTGCGCGCGCCGCTGGATCGCGGGAAAGATGGGCGCGTGCGCACCGCGCACCACGCCGCCTACATTCTGGTCGACACCTTCGCGGCGCACCCGATCACGACCGGCTTGGGCCGCCTCATCGTGCCCATGGCCGTCCCACTGCGGGTGCACAAGGCGCGGGCGCAGGGCCACGCGGTGACAGCCTTGGTTCAAGCCGGATCCACGGCTTTCTCGCGGTTCAACCTGGCCAAGTTCGACCCCGTCGCCGTCGCGGCGCCGCTGCCTGCCGACAAGCCGGGGCCGTTCATCGTCGCGGCGACCATCGAAGGCGTGTTCAAGACGACGGTGGCCGATCCGCCGCCGCGACCGGTCGACAAGCCGCTGGATCCGCGCACCGGCGCGCCCGATCCGCCTCCCATCGCCACCGCGCATGGGTCGGCGCGCATCATGGTGATCACCAGCGGGCGTCGCATGCTCGCGGCCGGCGCCGACGCGACGGTGTTCATGCAAAACGCGGTGGATTGGGCGGTGACGTCGACGGACTTGGCGAGCCTGCGTGCCCGCCGCGCCGAGGATCCGCCGCTGCGCCCGACGACGGGGCGCACCCAGGTTTGGATGCAGGCCGCCAACGTGCTTGGGCCGCCCATGCTGCTGCTGCTGTTTGGGGTGCTTCGCGCGATCCATCGGCGGCGTCGATGAGCCGCCGCGTCCTCATCTTGGCCGCCATCTGCGCGGCGCTCGCGGCCTTGACGCTGATCGAGCAGGGCGTCGCGACGGCGCCGCAGATCACGTTCACGCTGCCCGCGCTGGCCCAGATAAGTCGCATCGAGTTGCGCGCGCCCGGTGAAGAGCCGGTCGTGATGACCCAGCGCGGTGACGCCTGGTTTGTGGGCGACGCGCCGCTGGAGCGGCATGCGTACACGGCTTTGGCCAAGGCCTTCGCGCGGCCGGTGCCCATGGATGCCCGGGTCGAGGGCGAGCCGGCACAGTACGGCCTGATGGCGCAGACGCTGACGGCCACCTTGGGCGAGACGACCATCCGAATCGGCAAGGTCGTCGACGGGCGCCACACGTTCATCCAGGCGCCCGACAAAAACATATACCGCGCGCGAAGCAATCTGCGTCGGCTGCTCGACCGACCCGCGCATACTTGGCCCGAGCGGCGCGTCTTCGCGCTGCCCGATGACGGCGTAACCGGCGTCGCGCTGTCAAAGGGCCAGCGGACGG
>JBNMOZ010000629.1:0-3713 GCA_051276005.1 Bradymonadia bacterium
TGACCGAGGCCGCGCGTCTGCTTGAGACCGCTATCGACGGGTGTGACCCACGAATGCTCGGCCAGCTGCAGTTGGCCCTCGCCGAGGCTCTGGCCCGGTCGGGTCAATCGCCCGACGCGGCGCTCTCGGCGGCGGCGTCTGGAGGCGCAGCGTCGGCCGATGTTGAGCGAATCGCCCGCCTCTCCAAGAGCCACTCGGTGACCCGCGGATAGATCAGGGCCGGCGCCCGCTCGCCGATCACGAGGTCCAGGTGGCCGAAGCCGACGCCATCGTCGTGCGCAGCAACCCACTCCATCGCATCGGCGCTGCCAATCATCTGCGTGATGGCCTGGACCGAGCTGGGCGGCGCGACCCGATCGAGGCTGCCCGCGATGGCCAGCACGGGCACTGTGCACCGCGCGAAGTCGGGCAGCTCATCGACCACCGGGCGTCCGCTGAAGCCGCGGGTCCGCAGGATGTTGTCGGCGAACTGATCGAGCAGTTGGCGCGGTACGTCCTCGACGACCTCGACCATGAAGTGGCGCAAGGTGCGACCGGGCGTGTTGCGCGCGCTCACAAACAGCATCTCGGGGTAGATGCGAAACCAGCCGGCGATGGGAGCCAGCGCGGTGCACAGGCGGCCCAGTCGCACGACGGGCCAACCCCGCATGAACTTATCGAGGATGAACGAATGCGACCGGCCAAGCGCCTCGCGGTGCCCGCTGAAGTCGGCCGGGCTGCCCAGCGCGACCACCCCGCTGATGTGCTCGCCAGCGCCAGACTCAAGCGCGGCGTGCAAGCCGATCAGGCCGCCCATGGAGTGGCCGATCCACTGCACGCGCGGATGCCCCGTCACCTGCACGACATGCGACAGCGCCGCCATCGCGTCCTGCTTGACGTACTCGCCAAACCCATAGCCCCAGCCCTTGCCGAACCACTCGGGTCGCTGGCTGTGCCCGGTGCCGCGCAGGTCGAGCAGCCAGACGTCGAAGCCGCGCGCGGCCAGGTGGCGCGCCAGGCTCAAGCCTTCCTGAAAGTCGAACAGGCGACCGTTACAGGCGACCCCGGGGCAGCAGATGATCGGTTCGCCCTGCGCGGGGCCGCTGGCCGTCGGGCGAATGCGCGACAGCGCGATCTGCCAGCCGTCGGCGGTCGTCACGAAGTGGCGCTCATCGGGATCGATGCGCCGCGTGTAGTACCACCGCCAGAACAGCACATGGGCCGTGACCAATGAGACGGTGATGACGATGACGGCGAGTAGCCAGGCGAGCGAGAGCATGCGGGTCCTACTTGGCCTCAGTGAGCGCGAGCGTCATGGACAGTCGATCAGAGCCGCGAGCGACGGCCAGCGCGATCTGGGTGTTGGGCGGCGTGGCCGCGATCATCCAGGGCAGGCCGGCCGCATCATCGACGATACGGCCTCCGAAACTAAGAATGATATCGCCGGGTTGCAGGCCTGCCGCTTGGGCCGGGCCGCCCTTGACCACGCCGCGGACCCGCGCCCCCTGGGGCCGCTTGAGGCCGGCGCGCTTGGCGAACCGCCACGACACCTCTTTGACGAAAAGGCCGGCAAAGCCCCGCACAAATCGACCATCGCGCAGCAGGCGCTCAACGACGGTCTCGACCATCTCGATGGGCGACGCAAACGACAGGCCTGCCGCACCGCCGATGATCGCGGTCGTCATGCCGACAATCTCGCCGTTGGCGGCCACCAGTGGGCCGCCAGAGTTACCGGGGTTCAGGCTCAAGTCAGCCTGGATGAAGTCACCATACTTCGGGCCGCCGGGCGGCAGGTTTTGTCGGCCGACCGCGCTGACGACGCCGACCGTGATCGAGTAGTCCATGCCATATGGGTTGCCGATAGCCGCGACCCATTGGCCCGGCTTGAGTTGCTCAGAGCGACCGCGCCGTGGCGGGGTCAGCCCGCCCCCGATGCGCAAGACCGCCAGATCGGTCGGGCCGTCATTGCCCACGACCTCCGCGCGGCTCACCCGGCCTTGCCGGGTGCGCACCCGCACCTCTTCGGCGTCGGCGATCAGGTGGTCGTTGGTGACGACATGGTGCGTATCCCAGACGATGCCCGTGCCGCTCTGCGTCGCCTGAAAGCGGCCATTGCGCTGGCGGCCCGAGACGACGCCGACCACCGACGGACTCACCGCCTCGAAGACGGCGCTGAAGTCGGCGCCGGGGCCGCAGTTGCAGCGCGGCGCGCCGGCGGCTGAGACGGCCGCGCTGGCGACAGATGTGCTGACGACAGATGTGCTGGCTACAGATGTGCTGGCTACAAATGTGCGAACTGCAGATGTGCTGGCGACGGCCGAGAGCGGCGCCGCGGGGACGGCGCTCAACGGCTGCGTGGTTGGCGCGCCGGTGGTCGTGGCGGGAGCGCCGGGCAGGGGATTGGGAGGCGGCTCTGGGGCACACGCCGAGAGGCAGACCGCCAGCGCCACCGCGACCCTCATGACAGGCCGACGAACTTCAGTCGCAGGTCGTAGAGCAGGCTGTCGAGCAATCGGGCCTCGTCGGCCGTCAGATTGCCCTGGGTCTTCTCGCGTAGCATGACCATGGTGTCGATCAGGTGCTGAGCGCCGTCTTTGTCGACGTCGCTCTCGCCTAACTCGCCCATGTACATCATCGCCATCGCGTTGAGCGAGATCATATGCGTCGAGAACGTCATCTCGTGGACCGTGCGCTCGGTCAGGCTGGGCCCGTCCGAAGCTGATCCCTGGGTGCTCTGCCCCTCGTCGACCGAGGTGCCATCAGGACCGCTGCGAAAGACGCGCTTGCCATCGTCGCCCGCCATCAGTCGTCCGTCTCGCCGGTGTCCTTGCGCAGCACGTCGGTGACGCCCACATCGCCGATTTGCACCGACAGCTCAGCTGCGCGGTCAGAGACGTCGGGGAGCGCCGCCATGAACGCGTCGAGCTCTGCCTGGGGCATAATGCCCAGGGCAACGTGACGCTCAGCAATACGCTTGTCGAACTTGAGGTCGGGCTTCATGAGGAGACTCCAGGTCGTAAAACGGCTGGATGTTCTGCTGCTGCGCCGCATAAGTCAAGACACGGGTGGATTCGCCCTCGGGGCCATGCCAAAGTGCAGGCGCGCGAGGTGCGCCAGGAGGTTTGATGCGTGTCGCGGTTCCCGTGGCCCTGCTGCTCATAGTGGTGGGCGCGGTTTGGTGGGCGCTGCAGACCGCAGAGCGCGAGACGAGCGTGCCTGAAGCCGCGATTGCATCGACGCTCCCCCCCCAAACGGCTGGCGTAATTGCCAACGACCTCACACCACGGGCGCCGCCATCAGCCCGCCCAACCTCGACGCTGTCCAACGCGGTCGCGACGGCTCTCAGCGACATTGTTCGCGAACGCGTTCGGCGAGACAAGGTGCGCAAGAGCGCCGAGGGGGTGCTCGCCAAGGTCGCGGTTCAGGCGCCGCCCGCCAAGGCGGTCATGAGCCAAAAGGCCGTGCGGTTCGCGATCGACCAGTCGCGGTTCGGCATCGAAGACTGTTACGCGCAGGCGCTGGCCAAGAGCCCCAAGCTGGCGGGCCGGCTGACGATGAAGTTCTCTGTGCACGTCAAAGACGGCCTGGGCACGCTGCGCGACGCTGAGGTGGTCGAGGACGGCCTGGGCAACCCGTTCTTGGGCATGTGTGCCCTGGGCGCGGTGGCCAAGGTCGAGTTCGATGCCGAGGAAGACGGCGTGGTCATCGTCAGCTATCCCTTCAACTTGAGCCCT
>JBNMOZ010000630.1:0-3701 GCA_051276005.1 Bradymonadia bacterium
TCTACATCAGCATCTCAGCCCGGCGCCCGCGGCTGGCAGTGCCCGAGATCTTCGCGACCCGGCCGGGCCTGCCCGAGCCCCGCGATACCCTGCACGACCTCGCGCTCTTGAGCGCGAACTCGATGCTGCTCTCGGACGGCGACCGGCTGCAGTTCTGGCGGCGCGCCGGAGGCAGTTGGCGACCGTCGACAACCAACCGCGAATACGCGGGGACGATCGTGGCGCCGATTCGATTCGCCGACAACTCGGAGCGCTTCGCCATTGGCAATTCAAGCGGCGTCACGGGCTTCGGGGTGTTCAACAATGAGTTTCGGCTGGTTGACGACGAGCACGTCGAGACGCCGTCCGCGCTGCGCCGCCTCGTCAGCCTGTCTGATGGGGGCAACACCTACGAGCTCGCGAGCTTGAGCGATGACGGGGTCGCGCGGGTGCATCGACGTATCGAGACATGGGAGTCGTCCGATCTGCGCCAGGGGGTCGTCGAGCTTGAGCGCTTGGGGCTGGGCGGCGTGGTGTTGGCGACCAGCGAGCTGCAAGTGCTCCTGCTCGAAGAGCAGGGCGAGGGCAGCGGTGACCTTCTCGAGCGGACCGTCGTTGAAATGGGCGGACGCATTGGCTGTCTGGCCACCGGCGATTGGACCGGCGACGGCGTCGACGACATCGCGGTCTGCGTCGAGAACACCCTGCTGGTCTTGCCGGTCAACCGGCAGGAAGACGTCTCCTTCGGCGACCCGGTGACCATCGTGACCCGCGACGTGGCGCTGACGGACGTGGTGCTGGGCGATGGCGACGCAGACGGCGTTGTAGACGCTCTGGTGCGCGACGCGTCGGGCGCCCTCGCGCTGATCGTGAACGCGCCCGGCGCCCCGGTTCACGCGCTCGATCCGCCCCATCGGGTGGCGGGCCTGCGCGGCCTCAACCCGCCCAACGCGGCCCTCGACGTGGGGCTATTGCGCGCTGACAATCGATCGGTCTCGCGCTGGTTCTCGCCACCCGTGTCGGTGGCCGCCGCGTCGACCAGCGTCACGCTGGGCGCCGATGAAGTGGTGGTCGGGGTGGGCGATCTCGACTGCGACCAGCGCGCCGAGGTCGTCGTGCGCGACACGGTCGAGCGCACCTTCAGGGTGCTGCGTACCAACGGCGCCATCGACCCCGTGGCGCTGCTGCCGCCGGTCATGCTGCGCGCCGATGCGGTGGCGCTGGCCGATCTCAATGGTGACGGCTGGCTCGATCTTGTCGCCTGGGAGGCAAACGAGCTGAGTCGATGGCTCGCGCTGCCGGCCCCGCAGTTGGGTCGAAGCGGCCAACCGATTCAGATGGAGGGCCCGGTCGAGGCCATCAAGGCCGGCGATTGGAGCAACATCGGTCGGGCAGACCTCGTTCTGCGCACCGGCACCACCTTGACGCACTTGCACCGCGCGCCCGGCGAGACCGTCGCGCTGACGCCCCGAGCGAGCGCAGACTTCGGCGGCCTGCTCGGGTTCGCCATCGGCAACCTCGACGATACGCCGGACTACGAGCTCTTCGTGGGACGGCGCACGACCCAAAACGCGCTGGCTCTCGACCAGTTTCGTCTCAATGGCGTTCGTGGCGGGGTGCCCATGGCCGGATTGGTGCGCACGGTCGTGGCCCCTATCGGGGGCGAGCTGCGGGTCTTTACGCTCCAACACAGCGAAGCGCGCGACATGGACGTCATTCGGGTCGGTCGAGTCGAGGTCATGGTGGGTCATCTTCACGACTTCGTCGTCGGCGACTTCGACATGGATGGCCGGCACGAGGTTGTCGTGCTCGCTGAAACTGCAGACGGCATGCGCCAACTGCACACCCTGCAAATCGATGCCGACGGCGAGTACATCGCCGACCCATCGCCGGCGCCCGTCGCCGCCGAAGTCATCGGCGTGCGTGCGGGCGATCTCGACGGCGACCGGCGGCTCGATCTCATCCGGGTCACGCTGTAATGTTTCGCGACCCTGCCATCATTCCGCCTCGCGCGGACTGCCCATTGCCGCCTGGGTTTGAGACGGCGGCGCAGCCGAAAGGACAGCATGACCCTGCCTGAAGGCGATCTCAGCCTGCCCAGGCGCATGTTGCCCGGCATCGCGTTGATGTTCGGGCTGCTCGGCTGCGCTGTCGACACCCATCAACGCTGCGACGATGACCCGACCGGATGTCCGTCGGGGTTCTACTGCGGCGTCGAGTGGTGCTACCCCGAGGGCACCGGCCCCGGCCTGCCCGACGCGCCCGGTGAGGACGCGTCCTCCGATGCGAACCTGCTGTTCGATATGGCGGCCGATATGCCGTTGGACACCCAAATCGGCGATCCCACCCCCGACGATGGTCGGCTCAGTGGCGCGGTGTCGGGGCGCGATGCCATCCGCGTCAGGATCGACGGTGCCGCGGCGGCCGACTTCGCGCTGGTCGAGGTGGGCGCGGACTGCGCGGACTGGATCCCCCAACAACTCGCCGTCGGCGAACTCATCATCGAGAGCCCAGCCTGGGATGCGTTCTCGCCAGAGGGCAGCTTCGACCTGTGCATTCGGGTCGGCGCCTTGATCGAAAGGCGCGGCGCCTTTGTGGTCGACGAGGTGTCGCCAACCCTCAAGAACCTCGACCTGACTGCCGGGATCACGCTGCGCGCGTCGGAGCCGCTCAGCGGCGCGCGCTTGAGCACCTCGGGCTGCATGGATGGCACTGACTTGGCGATCGGTCCTGACGATACGGCGTCGGCGCCGGCATCAGGCCTGGGCGACTTCGACAGCGCAGACCTGGTGCTCGTCGATCTCATCGGCAATTCGGTCTGCGCCCGCCTCGTCACGCACCGCGTGGCGTGCATCTTCGAATCTGAGCTGACAAACGACGCCATCCCGCCCGGTGTGCGCGCGGGTGAGGTGATCATCTCCACGTGCTCCGAGGCCCGCCCCACCGGGCGACTCTGCGTCGATTGCACCGAACTGGTGGGTGGCCCGGATGCCTATGAGCACCTGACGATCGTTGGGCGGCACCCGCGGTTCGCGGTGCCGCATACGCTGACGACTCGACCCGGCAGCTTTGAGGTCGCCGCGCGAATGCAGAGTGCGGTGCGCGTGAGCCCCACCCAGATCGCCGTCGCCGACCAGCGCGTGCTCCAAATCTGGACGTACGACGGTGGACAGTGGCTGCCGGGGCCCTCCCAGGACGGCTTCGTAGGCATCGTCAGCCTCGCCCTGGTCGACTCCTCAGATGCCTTCATCCGACTCGCCATCGGGCAGTCTAACGGGGCGGTGGACGTCGTGCGCGTTGAGCCCGATCTCATCAACCCCAGCGTTGGCTTCAGCGCGGGCGGCGCGCTTGACCAAGTGATCGACCTGACGAGCGGCCTGCGGGTGCAGCGCCTGGCCACCCGGGCAGGCGCCATCGTATCGGTCCACGCGCCGGATGCGCAGCAGATTCTGGCGGACACACAGGTGACGCGCATCGCGCCCATTTGGGTCGGCGAGGGTCAGCTCGTCGCGTATGCCGCGCCAGGCGTTGTGGGCATCGACCCGCCAGGCCCAGACCGGCTGTCGGTGGCTGTGCCAGGCGATCCCACCTGCCTGATGGCCGGCGATTGGACCGGCAACGGGCGTGACGAGCTTGTGGCCTGCGTGGGTGACGCGCTGCACGTCTTCACGGTCGATCCCGACGTGGGTGCAGCCGGTCATTTGCGCGCATTTGGCACCTTC
>JBNMOZ010000631.1:0-3700 GCA_051276005.1 Bradymonadia bacterium
TCGACGGAATGACGGACTCAGACCTGCCGGCACTTCGAGCGCTGGCCAGATATTCTGAACCACCACCCGGCACCGATCGGGCGCCGCCGGCGCGGGGATGTGCTCGTCCTCACAGATCGGATCGGCAAGCAGCGCGGTCTGTGAAACGCAGCCTGCAAGGAGCAGCAGCCCAACAAGGCTCACTGTACTCAGCGCCGCGTCTCGGAGAGTCGTCATCGGTCCTGCCCTTCTGTGCGCGGTCGCCAAGCCAACCACGCTCGACGCCTCGATGGGGCATTCGCCAACCTGCCAACCGAAGGGTACACTTCCGTCGGGTACCACAATTCACAAAGCCGTAGGAGCCGACGCAATGAGCTTGCTCGCAGGTCTAGAACCGATTCGAGGTTCGAGGTGGCTCACCCTCCTCGCGACAGTCTGCCTCATCGGATGCGACACGGGTCCAACGAAGTTCGTGACCGTCACATGCGGCCCCGGCACCTTGCTCGACCTCGACGCGAGGGCGTGCGTACTGGCCGATGGTCCAACGCCCGACCCGAGTTGTGCCCCAGGCGAAGCGCGTATGGCGGACGGAGACTGCGGTCCATCTCTCGCGTTAGAGTGCGGTCCGGGCACTCAGGTCAGCGCCGACGAGAACGTCTGCGAACGCAGCGAAGGCCCGATTCGCTGCGGCGTGGGCACGTCCGTGGGTCTCGAGGGCGACTGCCTGCCGGAACCTGTCGCGCTGCGCGTGTCTGCCGTCCCGATTGACCTCAGCGCCGATCTGCGCGTCGGACTCGGCCGCGCCGAGTTGGGGCCCGGCGGTGTGCTGCACCTGCACGACTTGGATGCCAATCGAATCGTGCGCATCGACCTGGCCAACGCGACCCGGCTGCCCGATATCGAGGGCAACCTGACACTGCGGAGTTTCGCCATCGACCCGGACTCCGGCGACTGTTTCTTGGGGTATGCCGAAGGACGCATCGAGGTCGTGCGTGCGCAGGACCCAGAACGCGAACTGTTCGCGATCCTCGACGGCGCGCTGTCATCGCTCTTCGCGACCGAGCGCGGACTCTTCACTGATGACACATCCGATCGCATGGCGCTGCGCGACTATGCCGACGCCAGCGTGCTCTCGCGCGCCGAACTCAACGTCACCCGCACTTCACCCATCGCCGCGCTGGACGATACGGTGGTCTTCACTCGGGACCGCCGTCTCTGGAAGCTCGATATCAGCCGTGATCCAATGGTGCTTTCGGAAGCGCGAAACCATTACGGCAACCTGCTGCTGTATCCAGCAACGGTGCTCCCGGAGCGTCGCGCGATGCTCTTCGGCGACGGCCGCTTCTACGACTTCGACTCTCTGGACCAAATCGGAAATATTGGCCTGCAATTTCGTGAGGCCACCCTGCACAACGGACACTTGCACATGATTCGACGCGAAGTCGGCGTGGGACTGGTGACGTCGCTGGATGAGCGCTTCGAGTTCGCGGGCGAGGTTCAAATCGAGGGCAACCCGCGTCGCATCTTCACCGTTGGCGACGCGCTCTTCGTGCTCACTGAGCGCGAGAACGAAACGTTCGCGCTGCTGAAGGTCGAGTTGCCGCTGCAAGATTGAGCGTTCGGCGCAGTGTCCCGATCAGCGGGGCGACACGCGACCTCGCACGTCGACCGGCCCGACCGCTGGAAGCGCGCTGACAGGCCCCATCACGGGTGACGCAGGCGCGGTGCATTCGGCACCCAGGACGTGCCGAGACCACCTCTCTCCCGTCGCCGAGACGAGGACATCGCCCGACCCCGACGTCATCAACTCGGGCGCCCAGCTTGGCGCCGCCATCAGCGTCGTCGGCTGGGTCGCGTCCGCGAAGACGGCCATCAGACGCTTCGCCGGTGGCGACCATTTGAAGGTCGACCAGACAAAGGCCGCCCGACCATCCACCTGGCTACCGATGATGCGCAGGCCGGAGAACCGCCAGTCAGTGCCGTTCTGGGGTCCAATGGGATGCGCGACCGTTGTCCACCGTTGCATCACCGTCTGAGGCCCACGCACGACCCCCCACCGAACCTCGGCCCGGGGCCACCAATGAGACTCATGGGCGGGAAACTCGACGGGGCTCCAGGCGAAGTTGTCGAATCCACAGTCCACGAGCGGCCGCCAGGCGATCGCGAAGTCTGCCGCGCCATGCGGGACCAGCGTCACTTGATGGTGAGCGTTTATCGACGCCTCCGCTAACCGAGGCGCCTGCACCAGAGTGTCGACCGCGATGGGCCCGTCGGCGCGCGCGCGCCACACCACCAGCTGCAGCATGCCGCCCTCTCGACGCTGCCAGGCCAACGCCGGCTCTCCGCTGTTGGACACCGCGAGGGTCACGCTGTCACGCCAGGGGTCGCCGCTCCTTGTGGTCGCGGGGGCGTCCCGCGGAAGCCGCCAAATCGGCTCGACCGTCAGGTCGGGCTGGATACGAAGCAGCACCCAGTCGCGCCACCACCATTGACCAAAGGGCTTCGAGGAGTCCGGGGGCGCCTGGCCCAGCACATAGACCACCGCGCCATGCGCCCTGGCCTGATGGACGCGCAGTCGCTGCGTCGTCCAATGCACGTCCTCACAGATAGGATCGTCGAGCAGCGCGGTCTGCGACGCGCAGTTGGCCAGGAGCACCAGCCCGATGAGGCGAAGCGTGCCCGGCGCCGCGTCGCGAAGACCCATCATCAAGCTGCCCTTCTGCGCGTCCATCGGCCGAGCCAACCGAATCACACGGGCATCTATGCCGGCGGCACCAAAGCAGTCAGACGCGTGCAGCCTACCGCGATACCGGCACCGGTCGATCCACCGTGTTCTTCAACCCCTGCGCCGTCCAATACGGCGCGAACGCCGGCCGATCGATCCACCGCCCTGCGCCCTTGACGGCGCGCAGATCGCCCTGATCGTAGACCACCTTGCCGTTGGCGATGGTGGTCTTGGTGTTGCCGGTGACGGCCATGCCTTCGTAGATGTTGAAGTCGATGTTCTGGTAGTGGGTCGCGGCCGAGATCGTGCGCGTGCTCTCGGGATCCCAGACCACCATGTCGGCGTCGGCGCCCACCCTGATCGTGCCCTTGCGGGGGTGGATGTTGAAGATCTTCGCGGTGTTGGTGCTGGTGACCGCCACGAACTCGGCGGGGGTCAGCTTGCCCGTGCGCACGCCGTGGTGCCACAACACCGACATGCGATCTTCAATGCCCGCAGTGCCGTTGGGGATCTTGCGGAAGTCGTCCTTGCCCATCTCTTTCTGCGGGGTGCAGAAGCAGCAGTGGTCGGTGGCGGTGGTCTGCAGCATGCCGGCTTGCAGGCCCTTCCACAGCGCGGCCTGATGCTCCTTGGCGCGGAAAGGCGGGCTCATCACGTAATGCGCCGCGCTGCGCCAGTCGGGGTTGCGATAGACGCTGTCGTCGATGACCAGGTGCTGGGCGAGCACCTCGGCATAGACCCGCTGGCCGCTGAGCCGCGCGCGGGTGATCGCTTCGAGGGAGTCGATGCACGAGGTGTGCACGAGGTACAACGGCACGCCCAGCACCTCGGCGATGCGGATCGCGCGGTTGGCGGCCTCGCCTTCGACGGCGGGCGGGCGCGAGAGCGGGTGGCCTTCGGGGCCCCGGAAGCCCTCGTCGTAGATCTTCTGCTGCAGCCGATACACCAGCTCGCCGTTCTCGGCGTGCACGGTGCAAATCGCGCCCAGCTCGGCGG
>JBNMOZ010000632.1:0-3698 GCA_051276005.1 Bradymonadia bacterium
GTCGTGGGCGCCGCGGTCGTGGGCGCCGCGGTCGCGGTCGCTGGGGCTGCGGTCGCTGGGGCTGCGGTCGCCGGCGCGCTCGAAGACGGTCCAACGCCAGCGTCATCGGCCCACGGCGCCCAGATGCACACGCCCGCGCCCACGGCAACCAGCAGCAGGCCCACCCACACCCAGACGTGCGCCCGCTGCGAAACGGGCGCCGCAGCGGGCGCCGGATCGGGCATCGGCAGCGGTGTGTCGGGGGCCCCCGCTTTTGCAGCAAACGCCGTTCGCATCGCGGTCTCGAACGTCGCGGCGTCCCGAATGCGCGCCTCGACCGGATGCGCCAACGCGGCGTGCAAGAAGGCGAGAACCGCGGCCGACTCTTGGCCCGCGATGGCGGCAGTCACGTCGTAGTTGGGCTTGCTCATCTTGCATTGATCGCGCAGCGTCGCGCTCAACTCGCTGTAGGGTTCTCGCCCGGTCAGCGCCCGAAACGCCATACAGCCCACCGCATACAGGTCGGTCCACGGCCCAATCTGCATGCGCGTGAATTGCTCGGGCGCCATGTAGCGCTTGGTGCCGCCCAGCATGCTCGTCGCGTCGCTGTCGATGATGTCTTTGGCCAGCCCGAAGTCGACCAGCCGCACGAAGCGTTGCCCGCCCACCAACTGCAGCATGATGTTGTCGGGCTTGATGTCGCGATGCACGATGTCGCGCCGGTGCGCATAGGCCAGCGCCGCCAGCAACTGCTCGAAGAGAGGCAGTAGATCGGCGAGCGGCGGATCTGAGGCCAAGAACGCCGTCAGCGTCTCGCCCTCGATGAACTCCATGACCAGATACATCTGATCGCGCTGCACGCCGAAGTCGCGCAGGCCCACGATGTTCGGATGTGACAGCCCGGCCAGCACCTTGGCTTCTTGTACGAACCGCGTGCGAAAGATCGAATTGCTCGACTTGAGGATCTTCAGCGCCGCCGGCATGCCGGTCGATCGTTGCCGGGCGCGATAGACCTTGCCAACCCCGCCTTCTCCCAGCGCGCCGGTGGTCAGAAAGCCGCCGAAGTCGAGCCCTAGATGCGGGTCGGGCAAGCCGCCCCTGCCCAGACGGTCCGCGAACGCATCCACCGGAATGACATGGTAGCCATACTGCGCACAGCGCGGCTGTTCGCAGGGCGCACCCACCTCGCCCTCGACCTCGCAGGACGGGCAGCGACCTTGCTCCAGGATATTGTTGAGCGGGCCCATCGCCATGCCACCTCCAGGCGCGGAGTATGCCCCGGATGGGGTGGGACTTCTAGCTTGGGGCAGAGGGTGCGCGGGCGCCGGCGACCGACATCAAGGCACGGTGGGCATCGGGGCTGCCGTGATCGGCGCGGACGGTGGGATCTCGAACAGCGGAACGAGCGGCGCCGCGGTCGACGGGCTCACGTTCATCGACGCCGTCATGGCCGGTGCGGGTGCCGCGTTCGCGCTGCGATAGTTTCGGGGCGTCGCCACGAGCACGAGCAGGCCCGCCACGATCGTCAGCAGGATGGCCCACATCCATCGGGGTCCACGGGGGCTTGGGCGCTCTTTGACTGGGTATCGAATAGGTATCTCCTTCGCCGCCGAGGCGGCGCGAATGATGGATTGAGTGTCGCGGTGTCCCGAAGGGTGCCCTCGCGTCAGGCAGAAATGCCGTCGCGTCAGGCGGTCTCACGACTGTCGGCGATCGATGATTATCAACCGCAGCAACACATGTGTTACGCCGGATTCAGCGATTTGGATCACTCGGCCCCCCGTTTGCGCGCGCGTCGACGTCGCGCTGTAGCCGTGAAACGGCGGGCGATGCCTGCCTGCCTGAGCGGCCTGGGTATGCCCCGGATGGGGCTGGGACGTCTCGCTGGAGCGATTCGGTGTGAAGCGCGTGAAGGCTGAATCGCGGTCGATGTTGTGAGGCCAGATGGGCATGCGAGGCTGACCCGCTCTGTTCACAGGAACATGCAAAGCGTCATCTATATCGAAAGCGCACGCGGCGCCGGTGAAGACCGCGCCGCAGTCATGTCGCTCGCCGATGGACTCATCGTCGTGGTTGCAGATGGAGCCGGCGGATTGAGTGGCGGCGCGGCCGTCGCTGATGCCGCGTGCGCCCTGGTTCGAGCGACGCCGCAGCTGTCCCCCGCAAAGATCCTTGAGCAGTTGGACGCGGTCTGGGCCGAGCAAGGTGAGGCCGCCGTCTGTATCGTTCACGTCGCCAGGACGCGCGTACGAGGCGCCTGGGCGGGCGACACCTTCGCGTGGCAGTTGAGCCATTCGGCGGACAGGCTGACGCCGCGCGCGACGGCGCGTGTCGGCAGCGGAAGGGTCAGGCCGCGCACCTTCGATGAGCGTCGCAAAGGCGCGCTGCTCGTTGCCTCGGACGGCCTGTGGAAGTTTGTTGCTGAGAGCACCCTGACCTGGGCTGCGCAGCCGGGTGGGCTCACCGTGCTCGCGCAGTCCGCTCGCCTGCCGACCAACACTCTGCGCGACGACATCGCGGCGGTCGTCGTCCGCTGACTCTGCCTCGGCGTGCGAAGAGAGCAGCCGGACCTCGATCCAGCTATCCTCCGCCCATGCGATACGCTCTCTCGATCATCCTCCTTTGCGCCGCGTGCGATGACGCAGGCCCCTCCACCGAACCTTCAGTCGACGCCTTTGTGGTCGACCAAGCCATGGTCGATGGCGCCGTCCTCGATGCGCAACTGTCAGATTCGAACGTAGATTCGGCCTTGGATGCGGCCTTGGATTCGGCTGTCGATGCGGCCGCGCCCGACATGTCTATCGTCGACGCATCGCCTGTTGATGCGGCCCCCGACATGGCCCCCGACGCGTACATCCCGCAGCCCCCTGATCCGTCGGCGATGGGCGTGGGGGACCGGCTCAACGACCAGTCCACCGATCCGAACGGGCGCGTCACCTGGGCCTTGGACGCGGCGCGTGATCGTGACCGAGGCTTCCAGGTGCGCGCCCGCGTTTGGCGGTGGGAAGACGGCCTCATACAGGTGCAGATCGACGACGCACCACCGGTTCCGGCGATCATCCTCAGCGACGCCGACGCGCCCTGGCGCTTGGTGCGCCACCGCGATGGCGCGCCGCCCAACGGCCTGCCGCCGCCCATCGCCATCCCGCCTCAGGCGCGGTCGATCACCCTGATCGCGCAGGGCGGCCCGGTCGCGCTGGGTGACGGACGCCTTGCCGACCTGCGGGGTGAGGAGCCCTCGGTCCTGCGCGCCACGCCGATGGCCGATCACACCATCGCGGTCATGCCTTGCGGCGATGCCTGTGATGACTCGCTGAGCCTGGCCCAAGCCATCGCGGACGCCCCCGTCGATGGTCGCCTGCGCGTCACCCTCTCGGGCCGCTACACGCTGCGCACGCCCTGGCGCATCACCCGCGATCACGTACAGGTCTTTGGCGACGACGCGACGCTCTTCTGGGATCCCGACGCCCCTGGGCATCGCGCGGCGGTGCGGGTTCAGGGCGGTGGCCCCGTCGGTGATCGACTGGCGATCGACGGCGCCGTCACCGCGGGCCAACGCCGCTTCGTGATCACCGCGCCACCCGCGTGGCAGCCGCGGTGGGTGCGCATCGTGGCCGACGACTTTGGCCATATACCGCGCAACTGCATCAACGGCCGCGATCAGGAGGTGTATCAGCGGCACCTCTCGCAGCTCGTGCGGGTTATGGCGGTGTCTCCAC
>JBNMOZ010000633.1:0-3697 GCA_051276005.1 Bradymonadia bacterium
AGCGGTGAATGCGACTGTCGCCCCAAGGGCGGACGTTGACGAATCGCAGGCGCAGGTTGCCTTGCTTGTCGATCACATACGTCTCGGGCAGGCGCTCAGTGCCGTAGATCTCGGCCCACTTCTGGTTGGTATCCAAGCCGATGGTCATGCGCGTCTTGCGACCACCCATGAAGGCATCAATCTCTTTAAAGCTGTTGTCGGAGCTGACCGCGAACACCTCGAACGGGCTAAACTTCATCGCCTCGGCGAGCTTCTCGAGGTCGGGCATCTCGGCGCGACACGGCGGGCACCAGGTCGCCCAGAAGTTGACGAAGACCACCTTGCCGCGCATGTCCGACAGCCGGATCTTCTTGCCGGCTTTGTCGACGACCTCAATGTCGGGCGCTGGACCCGACATCAATTGAGCCGCGAAGTCGGGATCGCGCACCATATGGCTCTCGGGCAGCGGCCGCGCGGCGCGCAGGTGCCAGCTGAGGATGCCAACCACGAGGGCCGTACTCAGCAGGGCGAGGCTCCATTCGGCGAGGGCGCGGCGCATTGGTTCTCCAAAAACCGTGAGAAAAGTGTTCGTTTGCTACCAGATTCAGCGCCACAAATCGACTAACGCTCGTCGGCTACGGCTTGCAGCTGATCTGGGCGAGCGGCGCCCGAATATCGCCCAGGCTTGGGGGCAGCTCGAGCAACCATCCGCTCTTGCCGCGCTCGACGCGCAAAGTACCGTCAACGCCAGGCGCCGCAACGTTTCGTGGGGGACACGCCCCGCCTTGAGCGACCTCCACTTGCGCCCTCAGCGCCGCCAGGGCCGCGCGTCGCGTCGCCAGCTTGCGCAAGTATCGCGTAAACCGAGAACTGGCACCGGTCAGCGGATCGTTCTTCTCGCCGGTGCCGAAGCGTCGGCCAGCTGGACCAAGCGCCAATTCACAGATGCCAACGGTCGCCTTGGGGCCGCATTGATTGCGGATATAGTGTCCAAAACCATCCAGCCGAGCCCAAAGACGCAGCAACCCCAGCTGCGCGGTGGCCTCGACCCGCATGGGGACGCGCCGAATATCGGCAGGCATCCACTTGGGCCCCAGCATGCTCGGCGCCAGCCGAAACGCGATGATGAAGTCGGCCTCATTGGCCAGCATGTCGGCATACGCAGGCTCGGTCGTCAGCAGCACGTCCAGGCCTTTGGCGAGCCGGGCGAGCGCGGGCTTGGGCAGCGTCGCGATGCGCGGCGTCAGCGCCCCATGCACCATGTCGTAGGCCGCGACGCCGATCATGTTGTCGATGAGCGGCCCGCTGCGGGCGAAGTCCTGGGCGGCCTGCATACCGGCCAACGCGATGTCGACCGCGTCCTTGGGCGCCGCGATGGCCACATGGCGACTGACGGCCCGAAACAGGTTGACGACCTCGATGGCCTCGGGCGCGACCATGCGGGGCACGGGGCGCGTCGCGCACGGATCGGGCCTGGCCGACAGCGCCTTGATCTGATTCGGTAAGTCCGCACATCTCTGAGCGAAGTCGGCCTTGAGCGTGGTGACGTCGGCTTCGGTCTTGCCGGCCTCGCCGCGCACCGTCTCGAGGCAGGCCTTGGCTTGGACGGCCAGACCCAGCAGGTCGGTCCCCGCCGGTTTGGCCGGGACCACGACGGGGCGTGGGCAGGTCTTCCACGCGTTGACCCGGGCCTCGATCTGCCCCCGCAGCGGTTCGAGGGGCTGCGCGGTGGCCACGGTCGGCGCCGACATAAGGGTCGACGCAAGCGCAAAGACGGTCAGGTGCAGATTTCGCATGCGCTAAACATGCCCAATCGGACAGGCATTGTCAGCCATCGCGCGCGGCTGCCCCCGTTGACGTGCGTTTGTTATGATGCCGACATGCGCTCGACCCATCCGCTGACCATCGCCGGTGAAGCCCTGCACCTGTGCCCCGAGCGCGCGCTGCACTGGCCCCGCCGGCAGACGCTCGCGGTGGCAGATCTGCATTGGGGCAAGTCGGCCACGTTTCGGCAGTTCGGGCTGCCGCTGCCGGCCGGCGTTCTGGCCGCTGATCTGGCGCGCCTCTCAGCGGCCATCGACGCGACGCGCGCAGAGCGGGTGCTCGTGCTGGGTGACCTGATCCACGGCGCCATCGGGCTGACGGACCCGGTGCTCGAGACCGTGGGCGCGTGGCTCGAACACTGCCCGGCCGAGGTCTGCCTCGTGCGCGGCAATCACGACGCGACCGGGCTGCCGGCCGAGTGGGCGATCCCCGAGGTCGACACCCTGCGCGAGGGGCCGTTCTTCTTTCGTCATGAACCCGAGCTGGTCGAAGGGGCCTTCGTATGGTGCGGGCACATTCATCCCGTCGTGCGGTTTGGGGGGCGCCGCAGCGTGCGCGTGCCCTGCTTCCACCTCGACGCCGGGCTGGGCGTGCTGCCGGCGTTCAGCGAATTCACCGGCGGTGGTCGCATCAAGATCACCGCCCAGACGCGGCGCTTCGGGATCGCAGACGGCAGCGTCTGGCCCGTCTTGGCGCGTGGATCTCGACGTGGCGGCCGCGACGGGGTACGGCAGTAGAAGGGCCGTCGTGGCGACGGTCGGCTGCGGGGATGCAGCCGTGAATGGCGGCATCAGTAACACGCATTCGTAGCAGCGAATGCACCAGGGGAGTTCGATGAGTCGATTGCATTGGTTGTTGGTCAGTGGTCTCGCGATGGGTCTGGCGATGGGGTGCTCCGATCCGGTCGCCGACGATGACGACGGCGACGCCGGCGCAGGGGCCCAAGGCGGTCAGGGCGGCGTTGGCGAAGGCGGGGCCGGCGGTGGCGCTGGCGGCGCAGGTGGCGTTGGTGGCGTTGGTGGCGGTGTCGGCGGCGCAGGCGGTCAGGGCGGCGCGGTCGGCGGCGAAGGCGGCGAAGGCGGCGGAGCCGGTGGTCAGGGCGGCGCGGTCGATCCAATGGATTGCGACGCGGCCTGTGCTCGCGTGGCCGACTGCTCGGCCGGCGAAGACTGGTGCCCGGATCTGAACGCAGACGACTCCGACGACATCATCGCGGGCTGCCTCACCACCTGCACGGGCGACGTCGCGGGCCTCATCAATGGCTCCGCGAGCTGCGATGACTTCATGGTGCTCCTCATCAGCTTCTCGCCCGAATTTGCCGAGAACTGCGGCCAGCCTCCGCCGGAAGGCCTCGATCAGAACTGCCTCGATGTCTACGACGCCACCTGCGCGAAGTACGGCTCCTGCAACGTGCTGGTCGACGACGGCCAGGGCAACATGGTGGCGTTCGGCGACGTGTGCGAAGGCGGCCGTGGTGCCATCGTCAACGGCCTGATCCCCTGCGGCGGTGAGAACGACGACTACACCGACGACGGCGCGGTTGCCGGCTGCGTTGCGGCGATCGGTGCGGCCGCCTGCGGCGACATCTGCAGCGGCGAGCCGGTGGGTCCGCCGGCGGCCTGCGATGGCGTCCTGGTTGCGGAGGCTTCGAGCTTCGAATGCGACTGATTTCAAACGGTTTGGTGCTCCTCCTTGCGCTCTGCTTTGCCTGTGATGATGGCGACGCTGGCGACGACGATCCCAGCCTCGACGCCAGCGTCATGGGTGGCGCGGGTGGTGAAGGCGGGGCCGGCGGTGAAGGCGCTGCGGGCGGCGAAGGCGGCGTCGGCGGTGAAGGCGCAGCGGGCGGCGTTGGCGGCGAAGGCGGCGTTGGCGCAGCGGGTGGCGAAGGCGG
>JBNMOZ010000634.1:0-3680 GCA_051276005.1 Bradymonadia bacterium
TTTGCTGCTGTCTATCTGGGAGGCCCCGCTGCCCACCTACGCCCATGTTGGCCTCGTGACCACAGCAGCTGGCGACCGCCTGGCCAAGCGCGACGCGAGCATCTCGTTGGCCCAGCTGCGCGCCGATGGCGTCCAGGCCAGCGCCGTCGTTCGCCAACTCGCGCGGCTGTCGGGTCTGCCCGATACCGGCGATCTCGATCACCTGACCGACGCCATCGACCTGCGCACCTTGAGCCCCGGCGCCGTCGCATTGGACGGGCGCTGATGGCGCCAACCCTCTCGCCCATGCGCACGCTGATGCGTTGGCTCATCGACGAGCGCCTCGTGCTCGCCGTCATCACCTTCAACCTGGTCATCCTCTTCGCGCGCTCCTTTCAGAGCATGAAGGTGCACGACGACTTCCTCTTCGGCCTCGACTACATCTGCCTCGTCTATTTCATGTTCGAGATGCTGATCAAGATCGGCACGCGGGGTTTTGCCCGCTTCTGGTCGAGCCCCATGAACCGCTTCGACTTCGTGATCGTGATGGCGAGCGCGCCCACGCTGATCGCGCCCTTCACCGAGCTTGAAGGGCTGACGGTGGTCTTGGTGTTCCGCGCCGGCCGCCTGCTGCGGTTCTTGAGGGTGCTGCGGTTCATTCCCCACGCCGATCAGCTCTGGGCGGGTATCGGCAGGGCGTTGCGGGCGTCGGTGGGCCTGATCCTGGCGATCTTTTTCTACCTCACGGTCATGGGGCTGATCGCCTCGCACCTGTTCGTCGACGTCGCGCCGACCCACTTCGACGACCCGTTCACGTCGATCTATACGATCTTCAAGGTGTTCACGATCGAGGGCTGGTTCGAGGTGCCCGACGCCATCGCGGCGGCCCACGGGCCCATGATGGGCTTCGCGGCGCGGATCTTCTTTACCTTCACCATCGTCACCGGCGGCTTGGTGGGCATGAGCATCATCAACGCGGTCTTCGTCGACGAGATGGTCATGGACAACAACGACTTGCTTGAAGAGCGCATCGCGGCGCTGACGATCGAATTGGAGATGATGCGCGATGAGCAGCTTGGCCTGCTGCGCAGCATGGATACCCAGCTCAGGGTGCTGGGGCAGGGCTCGGGTGGGCACGGTTCGGGGGCGCGGGCCAAGGCGTCATCGGGCGCCGCCGAGGGCGAACAGGGCGAACAGGGCGAACAGGGCGAGCAGGGCGACAGCACAGGCTGACTGAAAATCGACACCGATCGGATGGGCACGGATCGCTTCTTGCTCAAGGAGCGGGCCATTGCATTCAAACCGCCCTGTACGCTTCCACGGAGCCCCGATGTCGAACAAAGCCGTTAGCATTCTGACGCCGCTCTGCGCACTCGCGCTTGCCGCCTGCACTGGCCTCGCCGACGATGCACCTCAAGAGCCGCCCGTCCTCGCGCAACATGTCCAGGCCGTCATCTCGGCTGGCTCGGTCGACAACACCAACACCGGCATCGTCGGCATCGCCATCCAGGCCGGCGGCGGCATCGGCAGCTGCACCGGCACCCTCATCGCCCCCAACCTGGTCCTCACCGCCCAGCACTGCGTTGCGGCGACCCCCAACGACTTCGTGATCTGCGGCCGCTCGAGCTTTGGCGATCCGTACGCAGCCGACACCTTCGGCGTGACGACCGAGACCAACATGTGGAACTCCCGCAGCTGGTACGGCGTCTCGCGGGTGGTTGTGCCCGAGGCCAACGCCGACCTGTGCGGCAACGACATCGCCGTGCTGGTCCTCGACCGCAACATCCCCGGCGCCGAGGCGACGCCGTTCAACCCGCGCCTCGATACGCTGCCCCGCACCGGCGATCGGGTCACCGTCATCGGCTATGGCACCGACGAGGCGGGGCGCCGCAGCGGGACTCGCAAGTCGCTCGCCAACCGCGAGATCACCTGCGCCGGCGCCACCTGCCGCCGCTGGGGCGCAACCAACACCGAGATCATGATCAGCGATGGCACCTGCCAGGGCGACTCGGGCGGCCCGATCGTCGACGCTGAAGGCTTCGTCATGGGCGCGCTGTCGCGGGGCGGCGAAGGCTGCTCGTTCCCGACGTACTCGGGCACCGCGCCCTGGGCCGATTGGCTCAAGCAGATGGCCGTCGAAGCGGCCGACACCGGGCGCTACGCGCTGCCCGGCTGGGTTGATGGTGAAGTGGGCCCGCCCCCGCCCGACACCGACGAAGACGGCGTGCGCGACCCCTATGACAACTGCGTCGATCTGCCCAACGCCGATCAGGACGACATCGATGGCGACGGCATTGGCGATCGCTGCGACGACGAAGACAACCGTGACCGCGGCGGCAACTGCAACGTCTGCGACGGCTGCGACAACGACGACATGTGCGATCCGGGCGGCTTCTGCGCCGAGGGCCCCACGGGCAACTTCTGCACGGTCCGCTGTGACGACGGCACCGAGTGCCCCGACACGACCACCTGCTTCCAGGTGTCGCGCGACGGCTTCGCGGTCTGCCTCAATGAAGACGCGGCGCGCAGCCAGCAGGTCTGCCCGCAGACCTTCGTCTGTGGCGGCGAGAGCGACGAAGAGCCCGAGCCCCAGCCCCAGCCCGAGCCCGAGCAGCCTGAGCCCGAGCAGCCTGAGCCCGAGCAGCCCGAGTCTGACGGCGGGGTTGACCCCGAAGACGACGGTGGCGTGCCGCCCGATGCCGGTGACGAGGGCGAGCCCGAGATGCCCATGATCATCGTGCCCATCGAGCGCGCCGTGCCGCGTGATGACGGCTGCGTCGCGGCCCCCGGTGATGATGCGCCCGCATACGGCTGGATGCTGCTGCTGTTCGCCGGACTGGGCCTGCGCCGCCGCCGCGGCTGAACTCCTGGTTCGCGCATGGGCCGCCGGGTTTGCGCCCGCAGTTTCCCCCAGCGTGGCGCCCGGTGTACCCTGCGCGCCATGCAAGACGCCGATCTCTCCCTCCTGCAGCGCTGCATCCAAGGCGAACGCCGCGCGTGGGTCGAGTTTGTCGAGCGCTTCAGCCGCTACGTCTACTTCCTCATCCAGCGCACCGACGCGAAGTACGGCGCCGGCCTGACCGAGGCCGATGTCGCCGACGCGCATAACGATGTGTTCATCGCCTTCCTCGAAGACGACAAGCGGCGCCTGCGGGCCTTTGAGGGCCGCAACGGCTGCAGCGTGCGCTCCTGGGTGCGGCTGATCGCCATCCGCAAGACGCTCGACCTGCTGCGTCGCCGCAAGGTGCACCTCTCCCTCGATGCCGACGACCAGCCCCGCCATGAGCTGGCCGATCCGGGCGCTGATCCGCTCGAGGCGCTCTTGCAGGCGCGGCAGTCGGAGCGACGCGCGCAGTTGGGCCTGCTCATCGAACAGCTCAGCGCGCAAGACCGCCTGCTGCTCGACCTGCTGTACGCACAGAAGCTGTCGGTCGACGCCGTCTCGGCCGCGCTGTGCATCAAGCGAGGCGCGCTGTACACCCGCAAGACGCGCGTCATCCAAAGGCTGCGCCGATTGGCCGAAGACGCGGGCCTGACCGCCGAGGCGGATGCATGAATCGACAGTCGCTCATCAGCCGCGTTGCGGCGACGGCCCGGCAAATCGCCACGGCCCGACAAGTCGTCAGGGCCCGACAAATCGTCACGGCCAGCCGTAAGATGCGCAGTCGCCCCACGTCGGGTGGTCGGCACGCAACCCAGCG
>JBNMOZ010000635.1:0-3677 GCA_051276005.1 Bradymonadia bacterium
GGGCCAACATCGCCTGCGCGTCGGGATCGTTCGCGTCGGCCCCGTGGAGGGCCGCGATCGCCCGCGCACGATCGCCGGCCGCCATGTACAAGCTGGCCAGGCGCCGCGCCACGCCCGCGTCGCCTGGCACGGCCCGCGCGAGGATCTCGAAACGCGCCAGCGCGTCCTCGGTGCGACCGTCCGCCAGCGCGATCTCGGCGGCTTCGATGGCATAGCTCGTCAGGTCGGGCCGCGTCGCGTACACCCCGTCGAGCAGCGCCAAAGCGCGATTCGTCCGGCCCCGCGTCGCGTACACCGTCGCGAGCTGAAACGCGTCATCCGGCCGTCGCTCCGATCGCTGTTGCAGCGCCTCGAGCTGCGCGACCGCCTCTTCGATGCGGTTGGCCGACTGCAGGCTCGTCACCACCGCACGCAGCGCACCAACTCGATCAGGCCACCGGGCCAGCAACCGCGTCAGCCGCGCCACCGCACGATGCGTCAGACCCAGATCCTCATCGAGCACCGCCCGCAAGCGTTGAGCGGGCTGAAACTCGGGCGCGTCGGCGATGATCGCGTCGACCAGCGCCCGCGTCTCACGGTGTCGTCGCGCGTAATAGTGCTGCCACGCGACACCCAGCCTCAGGCGCAGGGCCGCGTACACATCAGCCTGCTCGATCGGGCGAACATACGGGTGCCTGCTGCGCACATCGGTCCGCTCGTCCTCGGGCAAAATACGCAACCAAGCCCGCAAGCTGCGGGGGCTGCGGTCATCGCGCCATGTGCCTTCAACGGCCACGCGGGGCATCGACTGATCGGGATCGGGCAACCCCGTGACGCGGGCATAGTCGGCCAGATCGCGCAGGTCTTGAGCGCTGGGAGGCTCGGCGTCCGCGGCGGCGTAGAGCGTCTCCCACAGCGACTCGACGTCTTCGGGCGGATCGCCCTCGGCCGGCTCCGGCACGACGCCCCACACATCGGCACGCGCCTGAACTGCGACCGGCTCTCCACGGGCATCAGTGACGCGCATCGTCAACCGCCAGGCGCCGCTGCTCTGCCGCACCGAGACCACCAGCCGATTGTCGCCGGGCCTCAGCACGATGGGGATCGCCGCTTGATCGAGGAAATGCGGGTGTGTCGCGGGCGACTGATACATCTCGTCGCCGTTGAGCCAGACCACGACGGCGTCGTCATAGCCCAGGCGCAAGACCGCGGGCCCGCCTTCGGCGCTCACCAAACGGGTCGCGACGGTCGCGCGGGTCGACTGATTCGGACGCAGGATCGCTTCGAGGCGCAGGGTGCCAGCCCCCAGGCCAGCCGGGTACGTGCGCCAGCCGCTGGGGGTGAAGCGGGCCGTCGAATGCGGCGCCGGACCGGGACGCACCTGCACGGCGTCGATGAGCCCCAGCTGCTTTGCGGCGGCCGTCGCGGCCTGCGGGTCGAGGTGCAGGAGCGCCTGTTCGCGTTGCAGATACAGCGTGACTGCGCGCACGAGCGGCGCGGCTTTGGGGTCGCTCGCCCGCCGGGCATAGACCGCATCGAGGTGCCCGTCAGGCAGCCATTGCGCGAGCTCGCGCATACGCAACAGATCAACCGCGCTGCCGGCCTTACCCGCGCGTGATGCCGCCTGCGCCTCGAGACGATTGGCCTCGACCAGCAGCGGGTCGATCCGGTGCGGATCGAGTGATGGGGGCGTCGCAAAGAACGCCAAGCACAACAGGGCCAACGACAGGCTCATGCATCTCCCGCACGGGCAGTTCGCCCTATCAAGAACAACCGGATCGGCCACAAGTTCGCGATCCTGGATGATCGGCTCGCGTTCGGCAACGCCACAACGACCCGCGCCTGATGTATAGTCGAGGCTGGAGGGGGACTCCGAAGGACGTGATGGATCACTGCCGGACATGTGGCAGGCCGCTGCAGCCCGACGCGGGGGCGTGCCCGCGATGCAAGACGCCCGTCGACAAGACGCCGGCGTCAACCACGTCACGTACGGTGCGCGATGCGGGCGGTCTCAACCGGCTGCGTGCGGCGCAGGACGCCGGGCCGCTGCTTGCGGCGCCGCTCCTCGACAGCGATCTTACGATCCCTGATGACGGGTTCAGGTTCATCGACGGCCGCATCGTGCATATGCCGGCGGCGACCTCGATGGGCACCGCCGAGCCGCGCGAGACCGAGACGCTGGGCTCAGTCAACTTCGACAACACCGCCGAAGTCGTGCCGCCCGACCAGACGCCCCTCGATGACGACACCACCCAGGGCGCGTCGGTCCCCCAAGCCCTCACGGGCCTCGACAAAGACGACTTCGCCCCGCCCTTCTACCCGCCGCCCCCGGGCTACGGACCCGGCGGGTCAACCTCATTTGACGAGAGTTCGGCCTTGGCGCCTACGCTCCTGCCGGGCAGTGAAGCCCTTAAAGATTCGGCCGAGACCTTCATCGAACGGCCAACGATTCGCGCAGGACGCGGCCTGGTGCAGCCCGGCGATCTGGTCGACGGATACGTCATCAAGCAAGAGATCGGGCGCGGCGGCATGGGGCGCGTGTACCGCGCTGAGCATGAGGTGACCGGCCAAGAAGCCGCGCTGAAGATGCTGCTGCCACAGCTGGTCAACGACGCCCGTCTGAAGGCACGTTTCGTCAATGAGGCCAAAGTCCTAGCGCGCCTGGAGCACACGAACCTGGTGCGCTTGCTCGGCTTTATCGAGTCGCAGCGGCGCGCGTTTATCGTCATGCCATACGTCGCGGGCACGACCCTCGACAAGTGCATGCAGCGCGAAGGGCGCCTCGACATGACGGCCGCCTTCGACCTGTTCAGCCAGATGGTCGATGGCCTCGATCACATGCATCGCCACGGCGTCATGCATCGCGATCTCAAGCCGTCCAACGTCATCATTCAGGCCGACGGCAAGGTGAAGATCACTGACTTCGGCATCGCCCGCGCGGTGGGCAGCGCGAAGCTGACGATGGAAGGCATGGTCGTGGGCACGGCCGAATATCTGGCGCCCGAACAGGCCAACGGCACCTTGCGCGATGATCTGCGCAGCGATGTGT
Organism: Bradymonadia bacterium; assembly: GCA_051276005.1. Classification (GTDB taxonomy): domain Bacteria; phylum Myxococcota_A; class Bradymonadia; order UBA7976; family UBA1532; genus JBNMOZ01. The sequence continues at coordinate 3,029 of JBNMOZ010000635.1, forward strand.
ATTCATTGGCAATTCTTCTCTACGAGATGCTCACCGGCCGCGTGCCGTTCCGGCATCCGAGCGCCGCAAAAGTGCTCATCAAGCAGGTGTCGGCTGCCCCGCCCCCGCCACGCACGATTCGCCCGGAGATCCCGGTGGGCGTCGAAGCCGCTCTGTTGCGCGCCCTCGCCAAGAAGCCCGACGCGCGCTTCGACTCGGTCGTCGACTTTCGCGAGGCCGTCGCGGCGGGCTTTGCCGACGATAGGCCGACCGCGCATCAGCCTCCAGCGCCGGCAGACGACGCGACCAAGCTCGTGCGCCCCCCTCGAAAGGCCATGGCGCTCATTGTGCAAATCATGGTCGGTGGCGTCATCGGCGCCGGCCTCGCCGCTGCGATCTGGTTCTATGCCGCTGGGCGATGACCCGGCGAGAGACGTCGACTTCCTGATCATGTTGAACACCCATCGCGTCCTAAAACTGGACACAATCGGCGCCAGGCCATCTGCCCCGGCGTGGCACGCCCTCTGCTCTCTCGATGTGGCATCCAAGCTGGAGCCAGATCTTGCCCCCGACGTCCCTCATCGTAAAACGCACGCCCCATTGCGCAGCCTTCTTGCGTCAATCGCGCTGGCCGCAGCCTCGCTGCTCGCCGCGCCTGTGCTCGCCGCGC
>JBNMOZ010000636.1:0-3670 GCA_051276005.1 Bradymonadia bacterium
CGAGGGCCCATCGGCGGTCACCGGCAGCACAAGCGGCGCGCGCACCGGTGTGGGCGGATCGGCACACCCGTGGAGCGCCGTCGCGACCACCACCACCGCAAGCATACCTGTCACGCGGGCGCGCATCTCCCCTCCTCGGCCGCCATCAGCGTACACTGCCGCATGTCAGAGCGTCCCGCCTTCGATCGCCCCGCCGACGGCCCAGCACAGCGCATCTATGCCCTCGATCACGTGCGGGCGTTCGCGCTGCTGCTCGGCGTCGTCTATCACAGCGCCCACGCGTGGTCAGCGCGCCTGCACGTGCCGTGGATCGTCGAGGCGCAGGACGGTTCATGGGGCATCGCGGCCTTCGAGCAGATCAGCCATCTGTTCCGCATGCCGCTCTTCTACGCGCTGGCCGGCTTCTTCGCCGCCCTCGTCATCGCCCGCCGGGGCGTGGTCGCGTTCATCTCGAACCGGCTCGCGCGCATCGTGCTGCCGTTCATGATCGGCCTGCCGATCCTGGCGCTCGTCTTTGTGAGCATCCTGCGCGACGCCCCGGCAGACCTGTCGCCGATGACCCGCGCCCTGCACGCGCCCCCGATCGCCGACGCGCCCCGCGAACCTTTCCAGGTCTTCCACTTGTGGTTTCTGGTCTATCTGACTTGGTTCTCGGGCCTCGCGGTCTTGGCGCACCGGGCCCCGCAGGGTGTCAGACGCATCGTGAGTCGGCTGCTGCCTCGAGTGCTGAACACCCGCTCGACCCTGCTCTGGCTGCCCCTGATCCTGGTCCCGGCCATCGCCAGCCAGCCCATGCCGGCCCAGTCGCCGACCGCGCTGGCCCCGGCGCTCTGGCCCTTCGGATACTTCGGCGTCTTCTTCGCGCTCGGCTATGCGCTCTACCACCACCCATCGGCGCTCGACCGCTTGCAGCGGGGCCTTACGGGCCTGATCCCCGCCTGTTTGGTCGGCGCGCCGCTGTTCGTCTGGGGCATCGCGACCGACGCCCACCTGAGCAGTCAGGGCCGGCTGCTCATGATCGGGCTACATGTGTACTTATCGATGTACATGACGATCGTCATCTGGATGCTCGCGCGCCGATGGCTCGATTCCCCGCTGCCGTGGGTGCGCTACGTGTCCGATGCGTCGTATTGGATCTATCTGGCGCACCTGCCCGTCGTGCTCTGGCTGCAGGTCAAGCTGGCGGCGGTCGATTGGCACCCGTGGCTGGAGTTCGCGCTGTGTGTGGGGGCCACCTTCGCGATCACGCTGGGCAGCTACGCCATCGCGGTGCGCCACACCCCGATCGGCTGGATGCTCAATGGTCGCCGCGCGAAGTGACCGAGATGGCCGCCACCCGTCGGCTCATCTCCGCCTCACGTAGACTCTCCTCGCGCCAGCTGCGCCCGATCGAGGAGGCGGCGCAGCTGCGTTCGATCCATCGCGGGCCACTAGGAGCCGGTAGCGCATTCGCCACACGGCGCGCCACAGTCTCCTAGCGACCGAAGCGGGTGATTGCGCGGCGCGCGAAGTCTTCATGCTTCTGCACGCGCAGGTCGGCGGTGAGTCGATCGACCACGCGCCCTTGCCCATCGATCAGGAACGATGCGCGGCGCATGAACCCCATGGTGAGCACGCCGAACGCCTTAGCGACGGCCTTGTCTTTGTCGGCCAACAGCGGAAACGGCAGGTCGAACTTCTCCTTGAACGCCGTATGACTCGACGCGCCTTGCGCGCTGACGCCGACGACGCGCAGGCCCGCGTCGACCAGCTCGGGGTGGATGTCGCGGAACATGCACGCCTGCTTGGTGCACACCGGCGTGAAGTCGGCCGGATAGAAGTAGAGGACAAAGGGTCCGTCGGCGAGCAGGTCGTCGCGCCGAACGGATTCGCCCGCGTCGTCGATGATCGTAAAGTCGGGAACGGCGTCGCCGATGGCTAGCATTCTTGCTCCTTGAGCGGTCTTGAATCAGCCGTCGCCGGGCAGCTTCTCGGCGACGATATACATGATGACGTAGCGCGGCGCGCCGCCACCGGGCAGCGGGCCCGATGCGATGCCCAACCCGATATGCTGCATGGCCGGATCGAAGGCGTGCTTGAGCTTTAACAGCGCGACCCGGCTGGGATCGGCGGTCGTGAAGCCGCCCGCGCCGAACGCGCCCCGCACCGGTCGCTGCGCGCGGATCGTGTCCATCAGGGCGGGGATGGCCTGCTTCCAGACGATTCGCCCTGCCATCACGTCGTCCGCGATCCGTTGGGCGATGGCTTCGAGGTTGGCGTTATCGGCCAGCGCGCCGCTGTCTTTGCTCGCCTGCGTGCGGGCCGGGGTCAGCCGCGCATGGATCACCTCGCGCACGTCGGCGGCGGGGCTGCTCTCAAATCGAGCCAGGCCCAGAAATATCGCATCAAATCCGACGCCCCGAGCGAACGCGCGGGTGCCGATGCCCACTTGGTCGACGGCCGGATCGAGCAGGGCGCGCGCGCCGGTCGGCGTGTCGATGAGCAGCGCGATGGCCTCTTCGGCGTCGACGCCAGCGCTGAAGCCGTACCGGGTCAACGCGAAGGGCCAGCCGCGATCGTCGAGCATGCCGGGCGGCCCACCGGTGGACTCGCCCGTCGCCAACCGCGCCAGCCATCCGTCCAAGCGGGTGTGCAGGGCGGCCGCGGATCGCAGGGGCGCCACCTTGGCGGCGACGCGGGCCTTGTTGAGCGCGGCGATGAGCGCGGCGGGCGCGGGCCGGGTCTGCGGGGTTGAACGCGAGACAGCGGCCCGCGCCGCATAGCCCGCCTGGCGTGGCAAGTTGAGGCTCATCAAGCCCATGGTGCGACGAAACAGGCCCTGCTTGCGGACGATCTCGACGATGACGGGCGCGGTGCCCTTCGGCGCGGGCAGCTGCGCCTCAAATCGGCCGGCAGAGTCGGCCTTGATCGGCAACTCGCGCACTGCTCCGTCATCGATCCAGACCTCGAGCGTGCCGTCACCGCGCAGCAAGCGACCGCGCAGCGTGACCGGACCCGTCGGCGCCCGCGGCACCGGTTCGAGCCGCAATTCGGCCGGCGGCACCACCAAGGTGCCCGTAACGCGCCCGTCTGGATTGCGCGCCACCCCCACCGCGATGGCGCCGGGGATCTTGTCGATCGGGATCTTCTGAAAATGCACGATCAGATCGGCTTCAGACTTCGCGGTCGCGCTGCGGGTGTGGTTCGGGCGACCCCAATAGCCACAGTGACCGGCGATGGCCTGGGTCGCGCCAGGCGTCGGATCTCGGCCATCAGCGGCGAAGCGCGCGGCGTGCTCCCGGGCCACGCAATCGAGGCTGGCCGGCGGCTCGATGGAGCGCTTGAGCACGGTGCGCAGGCGCAACTCCAGCGGATCTGAGTCGAGGTGCGCCGTGCCCGCATAGTCGGCCAAGCCCGCCGTATGAAAGCGCCCCGGCTTGGGCAGCGGCTTGACCGCCGGGTCGCCCGCGACGACCGGCGTCGGCGCGACGGTCGTCTTCGCATTGCCAGGCTGCGAGGCCCCACACCCCATCAACCCTGTTGCCGCAACGGCTGCCGCGAACCCTCGCCAACGCATATCGCCTCCTTGCCGCGGGCAGTGTCACCCCTGGCGCGGGCGCTGGCAAGCGCTGGACAGGGTCAGCATCAACAGAAAGAATGAAGATCGAAAGTCGAGCACAGTCGTTCGCCC
>JBNMOZ010000637.1:0-3631 GCA_051276005.1 Bradymonadia bacterium
TCAGCGTCTGAGACGACAGGCTCGCGATGTGAAACTGCCCGGCGGTGTCCCACCCGGCGTCGCGCACGGTGTTCTCGGCCAGCTTGCGGATGACAAAGAGCGTGCGCTCAAACGCCGACGGCGCCAGCCGGGCCCGCCCGACGAAGATCTGGCGAATGCGGGGCATGCTGGCCTGCGCGGTTGATCCGGCGGCCGAGGGACACACCGGCACATCGCGCCAGCCGAGCACGGTCTGACCCTCGGCGCGCACGGCCGCTTCGATGGCCTCAACGCAGCGCGCCTCGATCGCGGGCGCGGTGGGCAAAAAGACCATGCCCGCTGCCCATTGGCCATTGGGGGGTAACGCGATGCGTTGTGCGTTCGCCTCGGCGCGCAAGAACAGGTGCGGCAGCTGGATGAGAATGCCGGCCCCATCGCCAGTCTCGGGATCGGCCCCAGCGGCGCCGCGGTGCTCCATGCGGTCGAGCACCGCGAGGGCGTCGCGCACGATGGCGTGCGAGCGCTGGCCTTTGACATGCGCGATGAAGCCGATGCCGCAAGAGTCGTGCTCCAGGCTCGGCTCGTACAGTCCCTGGCGAACCGGACCACCGGTGCTCTTATCCTGCGTGCGCATTTGTCCTCCAATCGCCGCTCGATACAGACCGAGTCGACGTCTGATTCAGACTACGACGCAGTGCGTCATGAAGGCAAAGATGCCAGCGATGGCGCGCTGGCCAGACGGCGGGTTGACGGGCCTGAGAGACAGCGTGCGCGCGCGCCCGTCGCCACCTGCGCTACCCTCGCGGGCATGCGCTGCTCCACCGCCATTTCGGCCTTGATGCTCACGCAGATGAGCTCCCGTCGAGATCCGCGTCGCTGAGCGTCGCTTCATCATACGCGCCCATGATCGTCTCAAAGTCGGCCTCGCCCAGCGGGCGGCCGTTGCGCACGACCCAGGTCGCGTAGTCGACGATCGGATGCAGCAGCTCGAATCCCGAGGCGGTGCCGGCACCGTCGCTGCCGTGACAGCCGGCGCACAGCGCGGTGTACGCGGCCGGCGGACCATCGACGGCCGCATCGACAGCCGCATCGACAGCCGCGTCGGGCGGGGCCATGTCGACGGCTAGATCCGGATCTAGAGCGCCGTCGGCCGATCCTGCATCCATCGCCGCGTCGGGGTCGACGACGATGTCGATATCCGGTGGCGTGGAGGTGCCGTCGTCACAGGCGATCGCGCACACCGCGATGAGGGCGGCAAGGCAATGCTTCAAGACGCACCCTTCTTCATGGGGGTTGATGCGATTGAGATCGGCGAGCCTGCGTCAGCGAACGCCCAGCCGCTCACCGAGGCATTGGATGCCTGTCACCAAGACTTGGCGCAGCGGCGTATCGCGATAGTCGATGGTGTTGAGCGTACCCAGCCAATCGCTGAAAGGCAGGTCGCAGAACCCCGTTGAGAGATAGCACCCCGGATGCGACGCGAAGCCTTCGGCCTCGATGGTGTCGCAGTCATCGCCGGGCGCGTTGGCGTCCAGAGACTCGACCAGGCACCGCCGGACGTCGCGTAACCAGCGCTGACCTTGCGGGCTGAAGTTCGGCTCGGCCGACTGCCGATAGCGCACGCAGTAGGCGTGCGCGAACCGCATCAAGTAGTTGTCTTCGCCGCAGTTGGCTGTCTCTTCACGGCAAGCGTAGTAAGCGCAGGCTCCGCAGCCGCGATAGGCCAACGCGTCCTGCAGGCATGCGCTGCCCTCGTCGGGCGCCGCGAGCGGTTCGAAGTTCGCCTCATCTGCCTCGGCATCGCAGGCCTGCGCGTCACAATACCGATACAGGCCGATTCGGCATCCCCAGGCGCGAAACCCGGTCGAATCAGACTTCGCGTCGTTGAGACCGCCGCCAATCGCTTCGCAGTCTGCGTCGAGGATCGCCTGCGCCTGGGCCGGATCGCAGTCGCCGACCGCGGGCACCGGATCACGGCCCTCGCACGCGGCGAGGTGGTCCGCGGCGGCCTGACATGCGTTGGCGGCAGGCGCGGTGTCGGTCGCGCTGCAGCCAGTCATGAACAGAGCCAAGCACAGTAAGAGACGCATCAGTGACCTCGTCCAAGGGAGACAAAACCTACGGAGTGACCGCCTGAGGCGAAAGGACAGTCGTTCGCCGTCTGGGGCGCTGGCGCCGTTAACCGCCAAGCCAGAGCAGCGCCACCCGACAGTGAGGGGACAGCGTTGGTTCAGAATCTACCAAGTTGTCCGAGGCAGCCGAGGGAGAAGACTGAATCGACTGACTGACCTCGCCGCTCGACAACGATCCGGCCTCGCGTAGATCGTCGAACGCCCTGCGCGACCACGACCTGCGTTACCCTCTCTGCATGCGACGACTCCCGCTCCTACCTGCCGCGCTCCTGATCGCCGTCCTGTTGCCGGCGACGACCGGCGCACACGGCATCAATGGCCACATCCACGTCACCGCCTGGGCCATCGAGGCGCTGCCGCCGGGCCCCGTTCGGGCGCTGCTGTCGGATCCCCAGGTGCGCGACGCGGCGTTGATCGGGGCGGCCTTCCCCGACTCGGGCTATGCCGTCGATCATGCCTATGGCGAGTTGGCGCATTGGCCGCCGTTTGTTGAGGCCTGCGTGCAGCGCCTTGAGCCGCCCTTTGAGACCCTCGACGAGCAGCGCGCGGCCGCCTTCGTGATGGGGCTCGCCGCCCATGGCTTGCAGGACGAGCTGTTCGACTCGCTGTTCCTCTATCAAATCCGTAAGCACGACGACGCCGGGCAGGACGCAGCCGATCCGGGCACCGACGCCTTCTTGTATACCGACGGCTACGTGCACCATCGACCGCCAGTCTGGTTCCCCTTCCCGCTCATCGCGGACGCGCTGGCCGACGCCCACGGCGAAGAGGTCACCGCCGACGTCATCGAGCTGGGGCTGACGCGCATCAAGACCTTGGTCATCGATGGCGCGGCCGGCATCGCGAGCGTGTTCGATCCGCGCTACCGCCCGCAGCTCCCATGGACCGCGGCGAATTACCTCGATCCCGATATCCCCGGCAGCCTGGCGTCAGAGATCCCCGCGACTGGGGCCTACCTCGACGCGCTCTGGGCGCGCATGCACGGCGAGTTCGCGGTGGCCGCGCTGGTCGGGCACCCCTACCCGTCGGCCGAGCGGCGCCTGCGCGGGCTGATCGCGGATGACGTCGACAGCTGGGTCACCCTGGTCTTCGGGGCGGGCGTGCGCGTGGGCAGCCTGACCCTCGAGCACGTTGAGCTTGTCGACGCGGCCGGCGTCCCGGTGCCCTTCGAGGTGCGCGCCAATCGCTGGAGCAACGGCAACCCCAACGCGATGACGCGCCTGGCCGTGCTGCGGCCGGGGGTCGATCTGGTGGCTGACTCTGAGTACACGGTGCGCCTGCTGCCGGGCCTCGAGCTGGTCGACGGCAGCGCGCTCGACGTCGATTGGTCGTACACTTTTCGCACGCGCTGCGCCGACTTGGCCGAGTGCCCGCCGCCCGATTCAGGGCACGCCCCGCTGGCGCCCGAGCCGCCGCCACCCGACATGGGGCGGGCCGACATGGGGCGGGCCGATATGGGGCGGGCCGATATGGGGCGGGCCGATATGGGGCGGGCCGATGTGGGGCGGGCCGATGTGGGC
>JBNMOZ010000638.1:0-3622 GCA_051276005.1 Bradymonadia bacterium
CCCTTGCCACACGCACGACATCGGCCGCGCAGCACAAAATAGCTGAGAATCGGCACGTTGTCGTACCAGCGAATGGGGGTCAGGCAGGCGCCACAGCGCGAACCGGGCTTCGACAGCGACATGCCCAGCGGCAGTCGATAGATCACCACATTGAGGAAGCTGCCCCAGACCGCGCCCCAAATGAAGGCGAAGACCTGCAGAATCAGCGCGGCGCCTTCAGTCATCATGAGCGTGCCATCCGGGTCGGCTCCAGGGTCATCCATGGGGCGGTTGCGAGGGGAGCGGTCAGCGGACGCGGACCTTGCCAATGCGGGCGCGGTTCTCGCGATCCTTGTCGCCCACCGTGACGGTCATGCGGGTGCTGCCGCGGAACAGGCCCACATAGAAGGTGTGCCGTCCGCGGCCCTGGGTGCGTTTGACCACCACGCGGTGATCGTCGCGGATCAGGTCGCCGGCCTTCCAGTTGTCGGTCGGGAACATGCCCTCGACCGGATCGTGGTCGGCGTGAATGCGTTGGCCCGGCGCGTCGATGTGCACGAAGACCTTCCAGCGGCCCGAGACGCGCTTCTTGACGCGCCAGAACAGGCTGATCATCAGCTCTGAGCCGGGCTGTGGCTCGTCGGGTGTGAGCTGCCAGCCGGCCAACTCGATCTTGTCGTCGAAGACGTGATTCGTCTTCGTCGCGCCCTTCGGCAACTCGCTGATGAGCGCGCGGGTGATCGGGTTGAAGTCCTCTTCGCCGGCGCTGATCTGGTTGGAGACGAGCAGCACGCGGTAGCTGCGGTCGTCGAGCACCGGGAGGGTGCGCCCGGTCAGCGCGCGGAAGTCTTTGTTGATCGACGCCAGGTTCTTGCGCGGCACGATGGCGAAGACGCGGTCGCCGTTGGGCATGCGTTCGCGGAACGTCTTGCGGTCCATCACCTCGAGGCTGCGGGCGTAGAAGGAGCCCGTGCGGGTGTCCATCTGATACGTCAGCAAGGGCTGGGTGCCGGTCTTCAAATCGGTATAGCGATTGATGATCTCTTTCTGGCTAAAGTTCGTCGTCATGGCTCGGGTGACACCGAGGTTCATGAACGCCGCCCAGCCGACCAGGATTCCGCCCATCAAGATCACCGCGTTGCGCTGCGGCGCCAACCAGCCCAAGAGTCTGTCGGTCATCCACATCAACATGCCCTCGCGGCTGCCCTTGAGACGGGCCACCCGTAGGCGCCAAATCGCGTAGGCGAGCACGTACGTCACCACGATGGCGATGCCGATCAGGATCGCGAACCGACCCACCACCGCGACGCGGCCCCAACTGCGGCTGGTTCGGACCCAGTCGGTGAACTCGATGAGCGCCATGGGCTTGCCCAGCGCCTTGAGCAACAGCAGCGTGACCTGCACCAGGATGACGCCCAGGACGAGGCCCCAGAGGATCAACCAGCCCTCGAGGAGGCGCGGCTTGCGGGTGGGGTAGAAGACCTTCGCGACCGTGCCCCGAACGAGCCGAATTGCGCCGCCCTGATAGAGCAGCAGGGCGCCCAGCAAGATCAGGCTCAACAGCCGCGCGAAGCCCCACCCGGACAATTCGGGCGGGAACGCGTCGACCGGGCTGCCCACGATGGTATCGGCCAACGCCTGCGTCTGGTGCTTGAGGTTGCTGTCGAGGAGCGCGAGCAAGACCACGGCGACCAGCGTCAGCACCGGCTGCGGCGGTGACGTCAGGGCGCGCTGGAAGTAGACGCCAACGGCGATGGCCACGGCGGGGGCGGCGAAGAAGAAGCCAACATGGCTGAAGGGCATGCCCAGCGCCGGTGCCAGGAAGCCGAAGGCGAACCACGTCGTGGTGCCCAAGATCAGCGTGCGCTGCGCCGGCGTGCCGTCGTCGTTGTAGATGAGGTCGGCGAAGGCGAGCGGGACAAACGCGCTGAGCGGGAACAGGCCGAACCCAATTTGGTGCACGAAGGCGTCAAAGGCCGGGCGCTTGGCGACCGTGCCGGGACCATCAAAGTCGTTAATCCACAGCAGCAAAGCGCGAAGCGACTGGTCTTCGGGGAGCACTCGGGCGGCCATGAAGATGCCGACGCCGAGCAGCGCGAAAGCCGCGAAGACGATGGGGATCGGTGCGACATGACGCAGGACGCCGTCGCGCTTGAGCGTGCGGGCCTCGCCACCGAAGCAGGCGCCGATCGCGAGCGCGAGCAGACCGCCCAGAGCGACGATCGCGCCCAAGCGCGTCAGGCCGAAGCCGAAGAGGCCGATGCTCGCGACGAGCACGAAGACGAGGCCGTTTTGCAGCAGGCGTCGGACGGCCGGCGTTTCTATGCGATCGACGCTGCAGCGCGCGCGAACAAGCGTGCCCGCGGCCAGCAGCCCAAGCGGACCGGCGAGGCCAACGACGCCGGCCGACAAGCCGGCCCAGGCGAGGGAGAACCAGCCCAGCGCTTGCCACGCCAGCGCGCGCCGTCCGGTGGCGTCTGGCGTCGTCGTGAGCAGGTGCAAGAAGGACAGCGCCGCAAGCGCCGAGCACTGCAGGCCGACCGCGGTGCCGAACGCGAGGCGGGTGTGGAAGACGAACATCGGCATGCACAGCAGGCCCAGGGCGCTGAGCCAGGCCGCGCCGCGACCGAAGACGCGGTAGACGACGTGGAACGCGAGCAGCACGACGCCCAACCCGAGGATGATCCCCGGCAGGCGCAGCGACCACTCGTTGACCCCGATGAGCGCCGAGAGCCCCGCCGACGGCCAGAGCCCGTATGGCAGCTCCGGCACTGTGCGCAGCGCGTCCTTGGCGCCAGGCAGCAGCACCGACCACCACGATCCGTCGCCTCGCATGAGGTCGAGGGCCTGGGCCACGTCGGACTCCCACGGTTCCCACACGCCAAGAATAGGCGTCATGCCTGCGAGGAGAATCGTGCCGAGGATGCCGAGAATGAAGAGCTCACGCCGATAGGCGGAGCTGGGCTGTGTCTGTTGCTGGCCCGTCATTTTCCCTACCAGAGATTAACGCGGGACCATACCGCCAGCACGCGTCTGGCGAAAGGCTGTCGATTTGAGCGGGGCCGACGGCCGGGACGGAGGACGGCCCAGACCGACGTCCACGACAGGCATCAGCGCTTTGAGGAGGACTCGTCGTCGAGGAACACGAGTTCGATGCTTGAGGCGTCGAGATCGATGATGTCATCTCGGTTGCCGCGCACGCGCTCAGCGGCTTCGGCGATGGCTTCGCTGATCGAATCGTTGGGCAACGGCGGCGGGGTGACGGGCGAGATGATCTCGCTGAGCGAGGCGCCGGCGCCGCGCTCTTCTTCTTCGAGCTCTGCGAGAGAGAACATCGAAGCGCGCGGTGGCTCGGAGATGATGACGAGCTGTGGGGGATTCGCGTGGCTCGCGCTGAGCGGTGCCATGCGTCCCGGCGCGGTGTTGGCTGCTGCGGGCAGCGTGATGTGCGGCGCAGCAGTCTGCAGATCGATCTCGGCCGACTCCAAGCTGTCGAATACGCGCATATCAGAGGTCAGCTGAACGGGAGGGGTGCTCAACGCCTCGTCGTTCTTGGGGGCAGCACCATCGATACTTGTCGCCGCCGTGATTGCGGGCGCGACCGACAGGGGCGCGACCGACAGGGGCGCGGTCAACAGGGGCG
>JBNMOZ010000639.1:0-3620 GCA_051276005.1 Bradymonadia bacterium
TCGGCGTTGCGTTTGGAGGCCTTCGCGTGGGTGCCCTCCCTCGACGCGCTACTCACTGGCCTCAATGGCGGCTTGAGTGCCAGCTTCAGTGACGCCCTCGGTGGGGGCCGCAGCGACGGCTGCGGTGGCGGTCACGGTCGCAGTGACAGCCGCGGCGCGGGCGCGCTTGAGGATCGATACTGCCTGCGACTTGACCCACTTGACCTGCGCCTCGGACGAGTCGATGTCGGCGGCGTCGCGGGCGGCTTCGAGTTCGCGGAAGGCGGCCTTGCGGCCACGAAACGCGATGCGCTCCCAGCCGTCGATCAGCACGTTGCTGTCGTTGACGGTGATGACGCGGCCGACGAGGGCCTCCATCGGCTCAAGGTCGAGGGCCAACTCGGCATCGGGGATCCAGCGATCCACGTCGAGCAGGCGATCGCGCAGGCGGACGCCCTTGTCGCGCTTGACCTCGGTGACCTCGAACCCGGTCAGCACGCTGCGAGCGAGCACGGCGCGCAAGCTGTCGCGGCTGTCGGTGTGGCGGGCGTCGGGGGTGGTCGCCTTCGCGATGAGCGGGGCGTCGCCGACGGTGATGTCGTACAGCGCGATCTGCTCAACGATCGGGTCACTCAGATCGGCGCCCAGCGCCTCAAGCGCCGCCTTGACCGGCTCGGCCTCGCGGGCTTCGCTGCGCACGTCCGTCGCCAGCGCGCCGCCATGGTATGCGACCCATTGATTGAGCGTGCGCAGCGCCTTCTCCTGGCGCTCGCGCTCGGTGTCGACCTCGAGGTGACACTTCTTGTACTTCTTGCCGCTGCCGCAATGGCACGTGTCGTTTCGGTTGAGCTTCACCGAGGCCTCCGCAGAGAGAGTAGGGGATGAGGATTTAGAAAAGGCAGGTCACGCCGATGCCGAGCCGCCGCAGATCGTCGCGCAGGCGGGCTTCGAGGCCCAGGCGCACGTTGGGGATGACGTCGACCCCCGCGCCGATAGACCCGAGCAGGCCGAAGTCGGTTTGCGTGGTGGCGCCGTCTGCGCCGTTGGCGCCGTTCTCGATGAACGACACCGCCAGGCCCAGGCCGGCCGCGACGAACAGCGTCTGGCCGGGCGCGATCTGGAAGGCGTGCGATGCGAGCAGGCTGGGATCGACGCCCAGGCCGAAGCGATCGGTCGTGTTGAACAGCGAGGCCGCCCCCACCACCGACAAGGTCACGACGTCGGCCGTGTCTGACTGGCGCAGGAAGCGAAACTTGGCGATGCCCTCGATCTCAAAGCCCGTGTCATCGGCGTCGCTCAGGTGCGCGATACCCCCGCGCACGCCCAACTCAAGGTCGGGCAGCAGGCCGAAGCGGCCGATGCCGTACAAGGTGAGCAGGGAGTCGCCGAAGGCTGCACCGCCGCCGGCCTCGACCCGGCCCGGATCAAGCGTGTTCGCCTGATCGAAGCCGAGGATGCCGATGGCCAGGGCGCTGGCGGGGCAGAGCGTGGCCGCACAAAGGCTCGCAAGACGGAGCGCGCACGCGAGCATTCCTGAGCGCATTGATTCGACCTCCACGCGGCGAGCGAGCGGCGCACGCTAGCAGGTACGCCTTATCGACGCAATTGCGTCGCCCTGGTCGTGGGCCCTGGTCGTGGGCTCATGCCGCGGCGCAGGGCCGCGACCACCCGATGGGACGCCGGGCTCATGAGGATCGCCCAGCGAAAGCGCGCCGCGACGAATCGAGACCGCGGCGGGGCAAACGGGGCAGACGGACCCGAGGCTCACAGCCGGTGTTCCACGCCAGCGTCACAAGATCGTCGGGACACAGCGTCAGCGGGGCCTGATTTGCCTCATGTCGGCGGTTGACCCCATTGATGACACACGCCCAAGCCGTGCACTGCGGCAGCCCCAGAATATGCACGGTCTCGTGCACGGCGATGTTGAACCTGCGCGCGACGACGGGGGCTCTGCGCCTTACGCGCTCGAACCGTGAGCCTGCACGACGCGGTCGATGACGTCGGTGGCCAAGTCGATGAACGCCCGCACCTTGGGATCCATGAACTCCGCCGCCGGCCAGACCAACCTGATGGGTGTCATCGTTCCCACAACGTCGAGCAGTACCGGCTTGAGCTGACCGGCCTCGACCCAATCGCGCGCCAGCCACTCTGATGCCATCGTCAGGCCCAGTCCCATGCGGGCGCCTTCGAGCCGATTGGCCATGTCATTGCAACGAATGGCGCCTCGCACGTCAACGCAGGCCCCCCCCCACAGCGGCCAGCGTGTTTCGGGACGATCATGGGTGTCGAACCCCAGAATGCAGGGGTAGTCTGACAGGGCTTGGAGGGTCGGCGTTCCTCGCTCTTCCAGCAACTCGGGCGCGCCGAAGACAATATTGCGAAAGCCGGTCAGCGTGCGCCCGATCAAGCGCTCGTCTTCGACGCGACCGGCTCGCAACGCGACATCGATGCGATTGCTGATCAGATCGGCGTGCGTGTGGCCGGCGACAAACTCTAAGATTACCTCGGGATACGCGGCTCGATAAGCCTTCGCCAATGCCATCTCGACGCCCAGCGCGGGGGGCATACCGATTCGAAGAAGACCGCGCGGCACATCGTCCAATGCCCAAACAGCCTGACGCGCCTCCTGCAACTGTGCGACGATCTTGCGGGCCCGTTGATACAGGACGGTCCCGGCTTGCGTCAGGGTTTGGCGATGCGGCTCGCGATGCAGAAGTTCGACGCCGAGCGATGCCTCCAGGCTTGCCAGCCGACGACTCATTGAAATGCGTGGGCGGCTCAGGGCCCGAGCGGCGGCCGATACGCTCCCGACCTCGACAATTTGAACGAATTCTTCGAGTTGGCATTCCATGATTTTCCTTTCGCAACGGGCGCGATACTGAGTCATTCGGCCGAAATTGGATCGACCGTCTGGGGCATGAATTGGAGCGTGGCGGCCCGTCGAAGCGCCGCCGGGCCGAGGCCAGTCGGGTGCTCGAAGCGCTCATCGACGGCGTCTCCGCAGGGGTTCTCAAGGCTCGGAGGCACCCGCAGCGTATGGGGGCCGGCCGTCCACACCATGTCGGGGGCGAAGCACCAGATGCGCTCTGCGCTCACGAGGCCCCTGCCAGAGCATGAAGTCGGCGTCGATGGGATCCGCCACGCTCGCCATGCTTTGGGAGAGCGCGCCGGGGTCGACCAAAGGCGCGCTATCCTCGCCGGTGATCATCACAATGAGCGGCCGCCTGTCGACCCTGGCCGACAGCGCCAGATAGACCTCGTCTGTGCCGTTGCGCGCGGCGATGCCCTCGAGAGCGAGGGGTTGAGAGCGCAGCGCGATGGGCAGCAACGTCAGCAGGACGGTGAGGCCGAGGAGCGGCCGCGGGCGCTGACCCGGTTGGCGTTGATGGGTGGAGGGCATCAGCGCACAGGCTTGCAGCGCCGATGTCTTCGAGTCGGCGACAAACAATGTGTCGCCCTGACTCGGATGTGTCTCGGCCCGCAAGAGAATGCAAGACGCGGAGCGAGCGGGGGTGTCAGGTGCCTTCATGAAGCGCTCTACTGCGTCGAGGCGGCTCGCCCGAAATTGGCGGGTGGCCATCGCGCTATGGAGTGGATCCAGATTCCACCGCCCCAGAAAAGTGGGCTGGCCGAATCGCATA
>JBNMOZ010000640.1:0-3615 GCA_051276005.1 Bradymonadia bacterium
GATTCAAGCCTGCGCCGAGGTGGGCGGCGTGCGCTGGTGGATCACGCGAGCCGGTGTGTTCCGCGATGGCCGCCAGACCATGCCGCGGCCGCCGGGACAGATCGCGCTGGCGGCGTCTCTCAAGCGCGTTGTGATCGGGGCCGTGGGTCCAGCGGGGCTGACCATTCACGACGCAAACACGGGGGTCGCCCTGCGCTGCATCTTGGCCGCGCGCGGGATCACAACGGTGGACGGATCGCTGGTGGCCTTGACGGCCGACGCGCTGGTCGCGCTCAAGCCCGTCGGCCAAGCCGTCGCGCCGCAAATTATCGCCCGCGTTCGACCGGCGACGCAGCTGTTCGATGGCGTCGCGATTCAGCCGTTGCCGGGCGGCTGCGAAGCCATCGTGCCCGTGGGCGCAGGGGTGGCGCGGGTGCGCTTGCCGGTCTCACTCTCACGCATCACCAGCGCCCGCGCCGAAGGGGGCGTGCTGCGCGTGGTCGCCGAAGACCGCGCGTGGACGGTGCGTATGGACGGGCGCGAGATCGACATCCGCGAGACCGCGACCGACCTGCCCGACGCCGACTTGATCACGCTGCCGCAAGGCCTGACGGTCATGCGGGTCGCGGGCGACGCGGTGTCGATCGAGCCCGCCAAGCCCAGGGCGATGGGCGCGCGGCGGGTGCAAGACGACGCTTGGCTGGGCGAGGGGCAGTTGGTGCGCCTCGACACCGCGGTGGGGGTGATGCGCGGGCGCCAGGTGTGGCGGGCGCAGATGCGCTGAGACCATCCAGAGCGCCCTACCAGGTCGCGCTGAGTCCGCCACCGGCCGTGAGCAGCGTGAACGACGCCGCCACCCCGTCGATATCTTGCTCCACCTCGCCGATGTATTGACCCAGCGCGAACACACCCAGCGTGTCGCCCAGCGCAAAATCGACCTGCAACTGGTAGTTCCAGGTGCCCCAGTCGCGGCGATCCTTGCCCGCGTTGACGTTCACGGTGCCGTTGCCCAGCCCCAGGCACACATCGACCGGCGCGTCGGGCGTCCAGCACAGGTTGCCGCGAAACATGAAGCCCAACACATCCAGATCGGCGTTGGCCGGATAGGCGAAGCGATCGCCCGTGTGCCGGGTGCCCGTCCACATGACATCGATAGAGAGGTAGCCCCGCAGCGGGAGCGTCTGCGCGTCGACGTACAACGTCTTGACCTGCACGCTGTGCGCGAAGGTCGTCCCATCGCTCAGGTTGCCAGTGAAGTGCGCGACCATTGGGGCGTATTGCACGCCAATGGCGGGCGCGAGGAGCAGGGGCAGCAGCATCGACGCGTTGCGCGGCGGTGCCGAATCAGGTGGGTCCGAGATCCGACCCGGTGGACGACCGCAACGCAAGCGCCGCCGGCCAGGCGCCCCGGGTGTGTATCGTTCGACCGGAAGCCAATTGCACGGCGCCCGAATACGGGTCAATGTCGGCGCATGGACTTGACGACAGATGCACACGAAGCGATCGCGTGTGTTCGGGCGGGCCGCGAAGACAAGGGCACTGCGTTCTTCATCTCGGAGCGCATCGCGTTGACCGCGGCGCATGTCGTCCAGGGGTTGGACGCCTGCGTGCTGCGCAGACCGGACGGGTCTGTCGTCGGGAAGGCGACGGTGGAAGACAGAGGCGAGTGGGACGGCCCCGGCGAGCGACCGGGCGGTGGGCGGCGCATGCTGATGATGACCGAGCCGCTCAAGCTGCCGGACTGGACCGAAGCCGACGGCATCCTGGCCGATGAGGGCGTGCCCTCTACGCTTCGGCTCGAGCTTCGGCAACTGTATGAAGCGTGGCTGACCACTGAGTCTTTTGCCAAGAACGCCCAACTGCTGGAGCGTGAACTGGGCGCGGACGACGACGAAGAAGAGGACAACTAATGACGCAGGCATTGACTCCCAAGGGCGGGCTGATCGGGCGCGAGGGCCGCGCCTTCGAGGTCGAAGACGAGCTGGTCGACACCGCCAACGCGGCGTGGCTGCTGGGCATGCCGCTGTTGCTGACCGGCGAGCCGGGCTGCGGCAAGACCGACTTCGCCGTCGTGATCGCGCGATGGTGGGCCGGGCAGAAGGGCAGGGCCTGGGATCGCCAGCGCGTGCTGCAGGCGACCGTGCGCGGCGACACCCGCGCCAAGGACTTGCTGTACGCCGACGCCCGGCAGCTGCTCGAAGACCTCATTGCGGGGGGGGCAGGCAAGGCGGCGCTGGGCGATAGTTCGGGGGCGCGAGCCGAGGCGCGCAAGCTCAAGACGTTGGTGGGCGAGCGGCGGGCGGTCCCAGGGCGTTGGTTGGCTTCGCGCTTGATGTGGGCGGCTGTTGGGGTGGTCGTCGTGGGGGGCTTGTTGGCGTATCGGCTGTTGGCTGAGGGTCCGACCCAGGTGAGCGTGCCAGCGGTCTATCGGGTGCTGATTGAGGGGACCCAGAAGACCCCCAATCGCCCCGCCATGCAGCCCATCGCGGCGGGCTCCTTCGTCATGGGTTCGCCGGCGGAGGAGAAGTGGCACTACCGCGCAGAAGCGAAGCACACCGTCCGGCTGACCCGGGGCTTCCGGCTGGCGCGCACCGAGGTCACCCAAGCCCAGTGGGCGAAGCTGATGGGCAATCAGCCATCGCGCTACAAGGGAGACACGTTGCCTGTCGAGCAGGTGACGTGGTTCGACGCGGTGGCCTACGTCAACGCGCTCTCCAAGGCTGAGAAGCTTGAGCCCTGCTACGCCACGACCTGCTCCGGCAAGCCGGGCGAACGTGGGTTCGAGTGCTCGAAGGTGAAGTTCAAGGGGCTGAGCTGCCCGGGCTATCGGCTGCCCACCGAAGCGGAGTGGGAGTACGCCGCGCGGGCGGGCACGACGGGGCCTCGATACGGACCGCTGAAGGACGTCGCCTGGTTTGGCGAGTACTCCAAGAGCACGACGCACCCGGTCGCGCAGAAGACCCCGAACGCCTGGGGGCTGTATGACATGCTGGGCAACGTCTGGGAGTGGACCAATGACCCGTACCAGGAAGGATTGGTCGAGGCGACAGACCCGCTGGGCGGGAATTGGAAGGCGACCAGTAGACGCGTCTATCGAGGCTGCGGGTTCAGCTACCCCGCCCGCTACTGCCGGGCGGCCCTCCGCCGCGACGGCGAGCCGCTCCTCCGCATCCGCTCCCTCGGTCTGCGTCCTGCGAGGTCATTCCCTTGATCCTTTTCCCTTTGCCCTTGACCATAATTTGAGAGGCGATGCGAAAGAACATCGAAGTGATGAAGGCCAGGGGCCCGCGGCGGGGTCGGCGAGGCCGTCCGCGCAGCTTTAGCCGCAGGCCCGACGGCCCCAGAACGGGCCCCTGGCCTGGAGCTTCAACCTACAGCGACATGGCGGACGGAGTGATCGCGTGAAATTGAAGGTGTTCACCCTGCGCCTGAGCGCTGAGACCAGGGTCTTCGACGATCAGGAGATGCAGGGGTTCCTCGAAGACAAGGACGTGCTCGACCACCGGCCGTGAGCAGCGTGAACGACGCCGCCACCCCGTCGATCTCTTGCTCCACCTCGCCGATGTATTGACCCAGCGCGAACACACCCAGCGTGTCGCCCAGCGCAAAGTCGACCTGCAACTGGTAGTTCCAGGT
>JBNMOZ010000641.1:0-3611 GCA_051276005.1 Bradymonadia bacterium
GTCGTCTTTGAGGGGCGGCGGGCGTTTGTTGCGCGACGCGTACATCTTGGGGCGCACCATCGCGATGGTCTGATGGAGCATCGATACCGAGATGCCGAGTTGGGCGGCCACCTGCGTATCGGGGCGGGGCGTGTTGAGCACGTTGCGGCCGTCCATGTCGCCGCGCGGGTCGATCTTGAACCACGCTTTGACCACCTTCGCTTGCTCAGCTGGCAGCAGGGCGTCGACCTCGGCGGGCGTCCAGGTGAAGCAGTAGCCCTCTTCCATATGGCCGTCGGGGCGGGCGCTGTCGGCGTCGGTCGCCGAGTAGAAGCCGCCGCCGGGGGCGGTCATCTCGCGCAGGATGTAGTCGAGCGTCTCGCGGGCGACCGTCTCGAACTCGGCGTCGCCGGTGATCTGCCATGCCTCGGTGTAGAGCGTGGCGAGCTGGGCGTTGTCGTAGAGCATCTTCTCGAAGTGCGGCACGTGCCAGCGGCCATCGACGGAGTAGCGGTGAAAGCCGCCCCCGATGTGATCGTACATGCCGCCCGCGTGCATCTTGCGCAGGGTGGTGACGACCATCGACAGCGCCTTGGGATCGCCCGTGCGGCGGTGGTAGCGCAGCATCAACTGCGGCGTGACCGGGCGCGGGAACTTGGGACGCCGACCGAAGCCGCCCCAGCGCTCATCGAAGCGCGCCGCGTAGAAGCGGACGGTCTGCTCGATGGCCTCGGGGCCGGGCATGCCCGCCGGGCGAGGAGGCGTCGCGGCGGCTTGCAACCGGCGCGTGTTCTGGGCGGCCTCGGCGACGACGGCGACCTTGTCGGCGGTGTAGCGGCCCTTGAGCTCCTGCAGGATCTCGAAGAAGCCCTTGCGGGCGCCGCGGGCGCCGGTGCGCGGGGGGAAGTACGTGCCGCCGAAGAAGGGCTGCTTCTCGGGGGTCATCACGATGGTCATCGGCCAGCCGCCGTTGCCTTTGCTGAGCATGCGGGCGGCGTGCATGTAGACCGAGTCGACGTCGGGGCGCTCTTCGCGATCGACCTTGATGGCGATGAAGTTGGCGTTGATGTAGGCCGCGATCTCGGCGTCCTCGAACGACTCGCGCTCCATCACGTGGCACCAATGGCACGTCGAGTAGCCGATGCTCAGCAGGATCGGCCGATCGAGGGCCTTGGACGCTGCGAAGGCGTCGTCGCCCCAGGCGTACCAGTCCACCGGGTTATGCGCGTGCTGCAGCAGGTACGGGCTGGTCTCGCGGATGAGCCGGTTGAGGTACTTCGGCGCGCCGTCCACCAGGTGGTGGGTGCGCGGCACGTAGTCTTTGTCCTTCGCGGCGAAGGCGACCTGCAGCGCCTTGCTGAGGTCGGCGGAGCGCGCCTGGGCACCGGGTGCAGCCATGCTGTCCACTTTCGTTTGGGGGGCGTTGGACCCGGCTGACGCGGGCATATTCGCCGCGGTAGGGGCCTTTGGCGGTGATCCATCGGCGCATCCGACCAGGGCGAGAAAGAGCAGAAATGAGCGCATCGGACCTCCGTTCAGGGCCGCGATGATGGGCTTCGCGTGCCCCGTTTGCAATTCACGCCCCGCCGCCCGTTGGGTGGGTGTAGAGAGTCGGTGATAGCGAATCGGACCCGGACCCGTCAGGACACTCGATGATTGGACTTCTCCTCACGCTGCTCGCGCCGGTCTTCGCCCAGGCAGCGGCGCCTGCGGTTGCGCCCGCCAAGGCGCCGCCCTTCGCGCAATGTTTGCTTGAGGCCTATCCAGGCGCCTTGCAAGCTGCGACGGCGGAGCACCTGATCTGGGCCGACGGCACGCGCATGAGGTGGCGCGGGGTCAAGACCACCAAGATGACCTACCGCGATCTGCTCGATATGGCCGACCTGACCGACCAGTTCAGCCAGCCCTACCCGATCGGGGCGGCGTGGACGGTGCCGCCGGCCCAGAACGTCGACCCGGGGCGCCTGCGATCCGAGGCGTTCTTCCGCAAGATGTACGGCAACTCGGCCAACGCTGTGGCGCGGACGATTAAGCGGGCGCGCTGGATGCCGAAGAGCAGCAACAAGAAGATGCGCGTGACGACGGTCAACGACGTGCACCTCAAGCTTGAAGCGGTCGGGCGTGAACTCGACAAGCTCCCCAAGAAGATCCGCAAGTACGCCCAAACCCCGGCGGGCGTGTTCGTTTGGCGACAGATCAAGGGCACCCAGCGGCTGAGCATGCACAGCTTCGCGATCGCGGTGGATGTGGGCGTGAAGTACAGCGACTACTGGCGCTGGAACAAGCCCGCCGCCGACGGCAGCTACCCCTACAAGAACCGGTTTCCCATGGAGATCGTGGAGGTCTTCGAGAAGCACGGCTTCATCTGGGGCGGCAAGTGGGCGCATTACGACACGATGCACTTCGAGTATCGGCCTGAGCTGCTGCATCCGGCGTGCGTAAAGAGGGCGTCCAGACCTTCAGCAGCGCCGAAGGCCGCGAAGTAGGCGCCCGAATCACTCGGGCGGCGTCGGCTCCACACACGCTCGAATCAACGTGCCCTCGCCATTGTCTCGCGGCAGGCATCGCTGCGTCGGCAGGCAGGCGCCGTCGCGATCTTGATCCCGGCAGCAGGGCTGGCGGCATTGGCCCTCGACGCAGTGTCCGCTCGCGCAGTCTTCGGATCGGCCGCAGGCAGCGCTGTCGGCGAGGGCGCCGCGGGGCATGGGCAGGCACGTCGAGATGATATTGCCGCCCGGGCCGAGCAGCTGACCGCAGCCGAAGCCGCCGCCGCAGTCCTGGTGGGTGCAGCAGGTGTCGACGCAGATGCCCGCCGGGCCGCCGGGCTGGGCGTCGGGGTTGAGCACGCAGATTCGGTTGGCGCAGTCGAACTCGTTGTTGCACAGGCTGCCCACCGGGCCGCCGAGAAGGTTGGGGCGATCGCAGACAGCGCGCACTGAGCCGGCGTCGGTGGGCAGCCAGACGCAGGCCGATCCCAGGCAGTCGCGGTCGGTGCAGCAGCTGCCGAGGCACCGGTTGTCGGCGCACAGGCCCGTGCGGCAGTCGTTGACGCCGCCGCCGCACCGCCCGCCCGCGGGTTCGCTGAAGTTATTCGTCGCGAACAGTCGGCTGGGGAAGCAGAACCGGGCGCCTTGGGCGTACAGGCAGCCGAAGCCGTCGGGGCAGTCGGACTCGCTGCAGCACACCTGGGTGCAGAAGCCCTGGTTGGGGTTGTTGGGCTCGCCGAAGCACGTGTCGCTGGCGCAGTGAAACGGGCGCTCGCACGGCCCGCCGAGGGGCTGGCGATCGATGGGCTCGGGCTCGGGGGCCGGTTCGGGCTCGGGGGCGCCGCGCTCGCAGCCACCGGTGACCTCATCGCACGTCAGGCCGGGCGGGCAGCCCGTCTCGCGGCAGGTCGGCGGGCCTGAATCGGGGCCGTCGACGACGGGGGGCGTCGCGTCCGGCCGCGCCGCATCGGTGGGCGCGACGGTCATGTCCGTCGGTGGGCGCATATCGGGGCTGAGCGGCGGCGCGTCGACGACGCATTGGCCGCTCTCGCAGATCTCGCCGGCGGCGCAGTCTCGCCGCGCGCGGCACTCAAAGTCGCACACGCGATCGGCGCAGAACAGGCCGGGCGGACAGTCGCTGTTGAG
>JBNMOZ010000642.1:0-3607 GCA_051276005.1 Bradymonadia bacterium
AGGTGTCGCGTGTAGGGACCTTGTAGGTGCTCTCACCAAAGCCCACGGTGCAGGTCGAGCAGCGGCCGGGTTCGACGAGGGACTCGGCGCCCAAGTAGCGCGTCTGGCACAACTCGTAGGCGTTGCGAGTGACGCAGAGCATGTCGGCTGCGGACGCGTCGAGGGACTGCGCAAGGCGGGCGACGGCCCGAGACGAGCCATGCGTGTCACCACACACCGACGCAGTGAAGCCGTATTGCACCCAGCCGAAGCGGCGGGCGACGATCGACAGGCAATGCGTCAACTGTTGGGCCGCATGCGAGGGCTGGGTGGCCAAGTAGCTGGCGGTCAGTTCGATGGCGCTGAGCGTGGCGTCAACCTCGGGCGCGGTGCAGCCAAACTCACACACCCGACGATCCGAGAGCAGCCAATCCGACAGGTCGTCGAGCACGGCCCCGGTCGGCGCGTCGGTGGCATACAGGACCTTGTCGTACACGGCGCGCAGCCGCGGCTTGTGCATATCGAGCTCGTCGGCGGTGCGCCGGGCGTTCTCGAATGGGTCGCCACCGCCCGTCAGCGCGCTGCCGACCATGCTGCAGTCGGCGACGAACTCGGGATCGACGCAGGCTTCGGCGAGGCCGGGGACGATCGGTTCAGTCAGGCCCTGCGTGCAGACGAACTGCGCCTCGAACTCGGCGGCGCCCAGGTCTGCGCAAGTCTGCAGGCAGGCGGCGCCCAAGTCGCCATAGGGCGATCCGGTACACTCGGCGGCGAAGCACTGCTCGACGCGTTCACACGCCGCTTCGCAGCCGGGCTCGGGCGGCGCGTCCGGCTCGGGCTCGGGCGGCGCGTCCGGCTCGGGCTCGGGCAGATCGGCCGCGATGCACACGCCGACGCTGCACTCGAAGTCGCCCGCGCCACAATCGGCGTCGACCGCGCACGCCCGCACGCAGACCGGCGCCGGGGCGCCACAGACCAGCGCGAGCTGCTGCACGTTGGCGCAGGCGGGGCGCGCTGCGTCGAGGCACAGGTCATCGGCGCCGCACGCCTCGGTGCACACCCCGCATACGCAGAGGCCATCGCCGCAATCGGCGTCGACGTCGCACTGGTCGAGCCAATGGGTCTCCGCCTCGCCTTGGGGTTTGGCGTCCTGTTGGCAGGCGGTCAAGCCGACCATGATCGCCATCGCGGCGCCGACTCGCATTGTCAGTCCCATGCTCATGACTCCTCATCATCGTCTGAGAACATTGCGGCGGCCGAGGCGGCATCATCGCCGCCGGTCGCCTTGCCAATGTCTTCGGGCGCTGCGGCCCGATAGACCGTCGATTCGCTGCGCCCGGTTCGATACACCAGCCCGTTGTCGACCAAATCGTGCAGCACGGCCTTGAGCACGTCGACGTCGTCGCGGCTGAAGCGCTGCATGATGCGCGCGCGACTGACGGGCCCATCGGTCTGGATGAAGTCGATCGTGGCCGTCCACAGCGTGCGATTGCGCTCGGTCTGCGACTCGGCGATGCGCTGCACCTTGCGCTGATACGAGCGCAGCGCGATGCCGAACATGTCGGCGACCACCTTGCGGCCGAGCCCTTGCGCCTCGAGCTCGCGCATCAGATCGAGGAAGACCTGGTTGGCCACATGCGCGAGCGGGGCTCGGATGCCCGCGGTGGTCGCCAACTGGGCGATGAGCACCGTGGTTTGACGCACGATGGCGTCGATGAGGGCGGCGAAGTCCATGGGCGATCCTGGCGGGCCATTGAGGCGGTCAGTGCAGATGCTCAGCAGTGTCGCCGCAACCGCGGTCGGCAGGCAGCGACAATTCTGCCACCCCCAACGCATGCTAACGGCCCAATCGGCTTTGACTGACGCCGATCTTGCCCCACTGGCCGCCGCGGTCCATGATGCCGCCTCGCATTTCGCTCGGAGGCAGCCCCCCGGTGTTTCGTTATATCCTCCGTCGCATCATCAGTTCGATTCTGGTGATCCTCGTGGTGGTGACGGCCTCGTTCTTCATCATGCGGGCCGCGCCCGGTGGGCCGTTCGACAGCGAACGCAAGCTCCCGGCGGCGGTCGAGAAGAACCTCAAGGCCAAGTACCACCTCGATAAGCCGCTCCTCACGCAGTACGCGCTGCAGATGAAGAGCATCATGCTCGAGGCCGACTTCGGCCCGTCCATGAAGTACCCCGACAAGTCGGTCAACGACATCCTCGCTGAGGGGCTGCCGGTGAGCATGACGCTGGGCCTGCAAGCCTTGCTGATCGCGTTGCTGCTGGGCCTGCCGGCGGGGCTCTACTCGGGGCTCAAACAGAACTCCTGGCAGGACTACACGACGATGACCGTCGCGATGGCGGGCGTCTCCGTGCCCAACTTTGTGCTGGGTCCGTTACTCATCTACTTCTTCGCGATCCAGAATCAATGGTTCGACGCGGCAGATTGGGCGGGGATAAGCGCCGGCATCGGGCCCCACTTCAGATCGAGCTTCCTGCCAAGCCTGACCCTGGGGCTCTTCTATGCCGCGTACATCGCGCGCCTCAGCCGCGGTGGTGTGCTCGAGATTGTCCGCCAGGACTACGTGCGCACGGCCCGCGCCAAGGGGCTGTCCGAGCGCGTCGTCGTCACGCGGCACATGATCCGCGGCGCGATCATGCCGGTGGTGAGCTTCTTGGGGCCGGCGTTCGCGGGCCTCATGACGGGCTCCATCGTCATCGAGAAGGTCTTCAACATTCCGGGCCTGGGCACGCACTTTGTGCAGTCGGCCTTCAACCGCGACTACCCGCTGGTGCTGGGCACGATCGTGCTCTATTCGGCGTTGCTCGTGGTCCTCAACCTGGTGGTGGACGTGCTCTACACCGTGCTCGATCCCCGGGTGACGTATGACTGATCCGTCTGTCGGGAGCGACGGGGTGCTGCCGCCAGGGGAGTCGCCCATCGACGAGCACGCCGCCGATCCGTTCGCGCTCGCCGAAGGCACCAGCCTTTGGAAGGACGCTTGGCGGCGCCTGTTTCAGAACCGCGCGGCCGTCGCCGGCTTGTTTGTCGTGATCTTCATGGCGGTGATGGCGTTGGCCTATCCGCTCATCGTCAACTACGTCACGCACTTCACGTTTGATGAGCAGCACCACGCCTTCTCGCCCAAGCCCATGGGCGCGCGGTCGGTGCCGATGCACAACACCGTCCTGATCGACCTCGAGGACGCGCCCTTCGCGACCATCGACGCCGACCAGAGCGGCGCGATCGATCGCGACGAGCTGTCGACCTTCATGGCGCAGATGGAGTTCGCGCGCTTTGACACCGACGGCGACCAGGCGCTCAGCCCCAAAGAGATCGAAGACGCGCCGATCAACTTGCTGCGCGGCTCGGGCAAGCAAACCCACGCCATCTTCGACGTGAACAAGGACGGCAAGGTCGACTTCGCCGAGGCCCGCGGCGGCCAGGCCGAGGTCGTCGAGATCTTGCCCGACGGCGAGACCCGCTGGTTCATCCGCAAGTTCGACACCGACAAGGACCGCAGCCTCTCGCAGGCCGAATTCAAGGGCGCCCCCCAACCGCAAACGCACTACTTCGGGGCCGATCAGCTCGGCCGCGACCTGCTCACCCGGGTGATGCAGGGCGCCCGCGTCTCGCTCATGG
>JBNMOZ010000643.1:0-3602 GCA_051276005.1 Bradymonadia bacterium
AGTTCACCGATCCGCAATCCAACCTCGCGAACCTGTTGAAGAATCGTCTGCGCGGGGCATGGAAGGTGCGCACGACCACGACATTGTCGAATCCGA
Organism: Bradymonadia bacterium; assembly: GCA_051276005.1. Classification (GTDB taxonomy): domain Bacteria; phylum Myxococcota_A; class Bradymonadia; order UBA7976; family UBA1532; genus JBNMOZ01. Next base: position 97 of record JBNMOZ010000643.1, read on the forward strand.
CGTTCCCATCCGATACCTACCTGGTGTCGACGCAGCTCACCGTCGCCTTGGGTGCTATGGCCGAGCACACCGCGCGCCTCGCTCTCTCGCCGGACCCGCTGCGTGATTTCGAAGACACCCGGTTGTGGCTCGCCAAGTGAGCCTCGACCTGGAGAGGAAAGAATTCCGTTCTTTGGCGTCTCTGAGTGAACCACCGGTATTCACCAAGGCCTGCTCTTGGACTGCACGGATTGAGATGACTGGTCGCTGAATCGCTGGGCATTCAGGTCCGGTCTGGGCGTCACACCCGCATCTGAATGCGCCGCTCCTTCGGTGTCCACCGGCGTCCGCTTGCCCCGCTCGGCCGCGCGCAACAGGCTGCGAATCTGCGGCCCGATGGCGTCCAACGGCGTCGAGAGGAATTGCTCCCCGCCAAACCGCTGAATGCTCTCATTTTGCAGCGCCAATATCCGCGCGTCCTGGGCGAAGATCCGACGCGCGACGGGCTTGAGCACCAGCTTGACCAGCATGTCGGGCAGCGGGAGCTTGAAGGCGACGACCGCGAACAGGCGCGTTCGACCGTCTTCGATCGGTGTCAACGCGCTGTTGACGACCACATGGGCGCGATCCGACAGCTTGTATTCGACCTGGGCGATACACGGCAGGATGAAGCGGTCAAAATGGGTCACAATCCCACCGCCTGGCGCCAACAGGCGCCCAACCAAGCCCGTCGGCACCGGTTCTCCGATGTACTCGGCCTCGACCCGGTCATGCCAGCGCCGAATCACGACCTCGAGGGTGTTCGGCTCCCCCGCCCCGCGAAACAGGCCCTTGTGCAAAAACGCGGTGTGCGGCACGTCGAGCGCGTTCTCAGCGACGGCGTGCATCGTGCCAACCGTCTCGAACTGGTCGTAGACCACTGCCCAGCCGGGCTCACCGAGGTGGGGCATGACGAACGGCGCGCGCTCAGGCTCGACGTCGGGGGTGGCATAGACCCAGATGAGGCCGTCGCGCTCCTGGCACGCGAAGCGCGGGACGCACAGCGAAGCCGCGTCCGATTCATCAATCAGTCCGGGTACATGCGTACAGGCACCGTCGGCCCCGAATTGCCAGCCGTGATAGCCACATTCGAGCACATCGCCGCGCACGGTGCCGATGCTCAGGGGGATGTTGCGGTGGGGGCAGCGGTCGAGCAGCGCGGTCGGCGCGCCCGTGGAGTCGCGGAAGAGGACAAGCGCGATGCCGCACACCACCCGGGCGATGGGCCCCCGAACTGAACGCCGGCCCAGCTCGGTGGAGAAGCAGGCGACGTACCAGTCGTCGAAGACGTGGGCCGCCGAGGTCTGGCCGGTGGGCGCGATGGGGTGGTCGATCATGGGCGCAGTATAGCGCACCGCGGCGCGTTGTGGCCGCCCCGTGACCGACAGAGACTCAGCGGCAGCTGCCTGCTTTGGGCACGCACTGCTGGGCGCTGATGACGCCGTCGATCGCGACGTTCTTGCAGGCGTAGTCGCTGGGGCAACCCGCGTCGCTGGTGCAGCCGAAGCCGCAGGATCCACCGGCACACAACGCGTCGCCGCCGTAGCAGTCCGAGTTCTTCGCGCAGGCCATGCACAGCTCGGTCTCGTCGGCCCAGGGGCTCTGATGCGGGTTGTCGTCGGCGCCGTGCACGCCGTAGATGACGTCCCAGCTGCGGCCGCGGTTGAGGTCGCTGAGGATGGTCTGGAAGCTCGCCGGATCATGCAGGCCGTCGCGGGTCCGCAGGATGATCTCAAGGAAATCGCTGGTGATGGTGATCATCTGCGAGAGCCACGAGAAGTTGACCGTCGAGATGATGTCGAGGTTGTCGGCGTTCTTCTTGGGGTGGGCCAGCAGCGCGTCAGGGTAGACGCTGTAGGTCTTGCAGCCGTTGAGGAAGAACAGCTGCGGCTTCTCCGGCAGGTCCATGTCTTTGAAGTCGTCGGCCGAGATGGCCGTGCGCGGCTGGTAGGTCACGACGATGCCGCTGTAGCTGGCGTCGTAGCCGGCGTGGCCGTCATACATCACGATGTCGCGCTTGGAGGCGTGATCGCGAAACGACTCGATGAGGCGCTGCGGCTGCTCGACGGCCATGCCCGGGTGCACCACGTAGACCTCGACCGGGAACTCGCCGTAGACCGTGTTGAGCGAGCTGGTGAACGGGCCGCTCTCGAGCGTCAAGTCTTCCCAGGTCGATACGCCTTCAGGCGCGGTGAAGCCCAGCTTGCCGGTCAAGTTGGTGAACAGCTCCTCGGCGAGCAGCAGGTCGTAGCGCTTGTCGTTGTAGTCGCCGCCGATGAGGATGATCGCGTCGATCTTCTCGTCGTCGGCGAGCATCTCGAAGTAGCGCGGGTAGGCGTCGAGGCTGTTCTGGCCGACCTCGAACTCAACGTTCATCACGTCGCGATCCGCTTCGGGATGCGCGGCGCCGTCGAACTTTTTGTAGGTGCGGCTGTAGCTGCCGTTGCTGACCTCGCTGGTCGACATCTGCGGCATGATCAGGTCGAAGCGCCACAGGCCGTCAGCGATCTCGGCCGCGTCCATCATGTTCGACAGGCTGTTGGGGCCGGCGATCTCGGTCTCAAACTTGACCGAGAACTTGCCCTCTTCGAGCAGAAGCACGTCTTCGGCGCGAATGCTGCGCTGGCGAACGGTCGTGCGGAAGCCGCCGTACTCGAAGTTGGCGTCCTTGGCAGACTTTTGCTTCACGTACTGGTTGAGGAAGTAGGTGATCGCCTTGAAGCGATCCTCGGCGAAGGCCTTGCCCCGCTCCACGTACGCCTCATCGCTCTCGTCGACCTCGCGGGCCAGCTCGAAGCGATCGACGCCGCGCACGTCGTATTCCTGACCGTTGCTTGAGAAGTAGTTGTCGGCCTTGCCGTCTTCAACGATGACCGCAGTGGCGAATGCACCTTCCGCAGTGGCAGGTGCAGTGACCGGGTCAGAGTCACAGGCCGCGAGGGCGAGAACCGCGAGCAGAGCGGGATACAGGCGCATTTGATATCCTAAAAGGCAGTAGCAAGCGTGAACACAACTGTAGTACCGCAAGTCTGGGGCCAGGGCGCAGCGCTCAGCAAGACGGCGCCCGCGCTGGCCCGCTGACGGGCCGTTGTCCCCCCAACTAATGAGGTCGATAGATGCCCAAGGCGCACCCGAACATCGGGTTTGAGAACCGAAGAGTTTGCCTGGCGGGGCTGTGCCTTGTGGTTGTCAGCATCGCGGCCCCAGGGTCAACCGCGGCGCAGCCGGTGCCGCCAAACACGGCGACGCTCATATCGGGGGCACCAAAGACGGTCAGGACCAGCGAAGCGATCTGGCCGACGGTGCCGCAGGGCAAGACCGCTGATGGGGAATGGATCGGCGTGAAGCATGGCGAAGTCGACGTGCACGTCTTTGTGCCCACCGGTGGCAAGATCGAGCGGTCCCGTCTGCCGGGCAACTACCCGGTCGTCTACCTCTGGCACGCCGGTACCCGGGTCAACATCACCTTCACCTCGAGCGGCGGGCTC
>JBNMOZ010000644.1:0-3593 GCA_051276005.1 Bradymonadia bacterium
CGGCGACCAGGAGCCCTTCGCGTTCACCTTTGAGATCGAGGTGCATCACGTCGACGGCACCGTGGTTCGCCAACCCCTCGACGCCGCGCGCTACGCCCGCATCGAAGGCCCGTACATGTATCGCAACGTGTACGGCGCGATGCTGGCCTTCGGCGCGTTCTTACCCGACGCGACCGTGGACGCGGCGCTGCAACACGGCCTGTGCGACAGCCGACATCTCGCAGCCGCGCTCGACCACCCGGCCCCCGTCGAATCGGTGGTCATCCACACCACCGCCCGCGGTGACGGCGTCGCGCCCGCGCCCCGCGCCGTCCTGTGTGCGTCATGAAGCCGCGCATCATGAACACGCTGACCGTGAAGTGGCTCACCGACCACCCGCTGCGCACCTTCCGCATCGCCCTGGGTCTGTACTTGAGCGTCGTGCTCGCCCGCTTGCTGCCGTGGGCGGCCGACCTGTACAGCAACCAGGGCGTGCTCGCCGATTTTCGCATGAACCCGACCCATGGCTATGTGTTCGACCTGCTCTACATCTGGGACAGCCCGCTTGCGGTGACGCTGTTTGTGGGCGGCCTTCTCATCGCCGCGCTCTGCCTGGCCGCGGGGGCGCTGCCGCGGATCATGGCGGTGGTGCTCTGGGCCGGCTGGGCGATGCTCTGGCATCGCAACGTGTTCACGCTCAACCCGGCGCTGCCGTTCATCGGCTTCTTGCTGCTGGCCGTGCCCTTCATGCCGCGCGGGCTGAACCGTGGGGCCATGCCGCGAGACGTCTGGCGCGTGCTCTGGATCGTCATGGCGGTGGGCTACACCTGGTCGGGCGTCACCAAGCTGATGAGCCCCAGTTGGGTCAACGGCGAGGCGCTGAGCTTGATCCTGTCGGGGCCGCTGGCGCGCGACGCGCCCTGGGTCGCCTGGATCGCGGACGCGGCATGGACCCCTTTGCTGACCTGGAGCACGGTGGCGCTGGAGTTGGCCTTCGTGCCGTTGGCGCTCTGGCGAAAGACTCGCCCGTGGGTCTGGCTGGCGGCGGTCGGGCTGCACGTGGGCATCTTGGCGACGATCCAGTTCGCGGAGCTGACGATCGGGATGCTGGTCGTGCACCTGGCGACGTTTGATCCAGCGTGGTGGCCAGCCAAGGCGCCAGCCGCGACGGAGGCAGGCGGTCTTGCGGCGGGCACGGGGGTTGCTTCAATCTGAGCGCAGATGCTCACCCTCTCGGAGACTGCATGCGCTCAGCCAGCCTACGCTCTACCCTCATCTCGGCCGCGCTCGCCTGCGCCGCGTGCGGTGAGTCGACCCCCGCCGACGCCCCGGCCCCCGCACCCGCACCCGCCAAAGACACCACCGCCCCCGACTTCGCCGGCAAGGCCGATGGCGACTTGACCATCCGGTCGATGGGTCGGCTCGAAGGCAGCGAGACCCGCACCATCGCCTTGGCGGGCGAGCCCGTCTCGTATCGATTCCGCGCCTTCGCGGGCACCAAGGTGCGCGTCACGCTGCGCTCGCCCGACGGCGATCTAGACCCAATGCTCAGCGTGCTGGGGCCCATCCCGTCGGCGCCGGACGCCGTGGCCGCGTTCAACGATGACGCCACCGACGACAGCTTCGACAGCGCGATCGAGCTGACCGCAGATGGCTTCGGGGCCTACCAGATCGTGGTGGGCACCTATGGCATCCACAAGCTGGGGCAGCAGACGGCCGGTAAGTTGGCGCTGGAGTTCACCTGCCTGGAAGGCTGCAGTCAGCCGCAGATCCCGCTCACGACCCTGTTCGAGGGCGTGGATCCGGCGACGTTGCAGGCGCTGCTGAGCGACGCCGTGCCCGCCTTGTTCACCGACCCGACCACCGCGGCCGCCGTGCTCGCCCAGGCGTCGGGCGTCATCAACGGCACCGCCGACGGCCCTTTCCCCGTCGCGCCGCTGAGCGCGTTGGGCACGGCGCAGGCCCTATTCGAGGCGCCGGCCGAAGAGGTGCCGCCGCCCCAGCCCCTCACGTTTGAGCTGGAGACGCTGCTCACCAAGGGCTGTAACCCGGTGCGCGGCACCGTCGAGCCGCTGCACCCCAGCCTGCCCGCGTCGCTGACCCGCGGGTGGCCCACCGACTGGAGCATCGACGACTGCGCGCTGCAGCGCGGGCAAGACTTCGCGAACGTGCTCAACAACCTGGCCCTGGACAACGGCTCGAAGGTCGTCTCGTCGACGGCGAACTACGAGAGCGTCGAGGACGTCTTCGTGGCGCTCATCGACAGCGGGCACCACGTCGTGGTCGAGAACAACCGCTACCTGGCCAACTTCTTGGGGCTCAACTACAACGGCGCCAGCGTCATCGCGCCGGTGTGGCTCGATACGGGCATCGCGACCGACCGGGGATCATTGACGATCCCGGCGGGCCACTCCCATCACACGATCCACGTGAGCGGCCCGCTCATCAACACGTCGCTGATGTATTACATGGGCACGTCGGGCGGCACGAGTTGGCGCGTGCAGGGCGCGAGCCTGCGGCCCGATTGGGCCGGCGAGACGACGCTGTACACGTATGACAGCGCGGTGGAGCCCGACACGGTCGTGGCGATGATGACCACGGCCGCGCGCCTGCGCCGCGTGTGGGCCGAGCGGGGCGCCGGCCTGCCGGTCAACGGCTATGGCCGCCTGGGCGTGTGCAACGACTCGACCGCCGTGCTCGAGTACAGCGCTGAGGAGACCATCACGCTCTTCCCGCTCACCAGCCCGCCCGTCGAGGGCGCGCCCGCCGGCATCGTCGACCAGATCCTCTCGAAGCTGCCCAGCGACACTCAGGGCTTCGAAGACGCCGACGCGATTCGCCGCATCTTGGCCTCGATGCCCAACGTCGAAGACCAGGTGCCACACCTCAAGGCGCAGCTCGACAGCGTGCGATCGACCGGCGATCGTTAAGCCGTCCCAGGCAGCAATTCGAGCGTCCGCCGAGCCTCGGCCGCGACCCGCGCTTTGACCCCCGCGGTCCATTCGCGCACCCGCGGTCGATCGGCCGCAACCCCATACTCAGACAGCACCGACAGCGCGCCAATCCTCTGGGCGGCTGATGCGCTCGGCGCGTCGAGGAGCGCCCACGCCAGGGCGCGAAAGTCGGTGCCTTTCTCATGCACCCGCAGGTAGCGCCGGGCATAGAAGCGGACGTTGGCGTTGCCGTCGAAGCACGCCTGCCTGAGCGCGGCCACGTCGCTCTGACGGCGACCCACTCGCAGCGCCAACAGCCGCAATCGGGGACCGCCGAAGCGGGTCATCGTCTCGAGCAAGGGCCCCAGATGGGGCGGCTCACACCGCCGCACCGCCTCTTCAGCCGCCCATCGCCGCAGAACCGGGCTGCCGTCGCGCAAGGCGATATCGAGGGTCTGCGCCCGCTGCGCCGCGGTGCCGGGGAGCGCGGTTTGGTGCTGCGCAGCGCTGAGCCGCAGGTGCATGTCGGGGCTGCTGGATGCCCGGGTCAGGGCGTGTCTAAACGCCGTCGGTTGGGCGTGCAGGCGCGCGGTGGTTCGGGCCGCCAAGATCGATTGGGCGCCGCGCAGCGTGCTGGCCATCGCGTCGATCAGCGGCAGCGCCCAGACCAAGTCGGCCGGC
>JBNMOZ010000645.1:0-3587 GCA_051276005.1 Bradymonadia bacterium
CCAATGTCTGGTTAAGGTGGCCGTAGCGCGTGCGGATGCCGTTGCCATGGTCGATCTCGACGACGCGCCCGTACAGACCCTTCCACCCCGCGCTGACCACCTTGCCGGGCGCCGTCGCCTTGATGACCGTGCCCAGCTGACCGGGGACGTCGACACCGGGGTGGAACTCGGGCTTGCCCGACTTGGGATCGGTGCGGTTGCCGAAGGTGCTGCTCAGCCGATAGTTATCGACGGGCGCGCCCAGCGGCAGCTGGTCGAGCAGCCCCTTGACCGCTTCGAGGCGATCCATCTTCTCGAGCAGGTTCAAGCTGCGCAGCTTCTGCTCGATCTCGCGTCGCACCTTCGCGCCGCCCGGCGCGCTGCCGAGATCGATGCGGGGCAGCAGCTGTGAGCTGGCAACATTTTGGCGCGTCGGGGTACCAAAGACGGTCATCGGGTTCATCGAAGGGCCATAGCGCCCAGAATCGCGGGCAGGCTCACGCAGCTCGAAGTGCAGATGCGTATCGCTGTGTTCGACCGCCGTGCGGCCCACGTAGCCGATCACGGCGCGTTGGCGCACCCGGGTACCAGTCTCGAGGCGATCGGCGATGTGGTGCAGGTGCATGTAGCGGCTGACCTTGCCATCATCGTGTCGCAGCTCGATGTAGACGCCGGCACGCCAGGCGGGCGACTTGATGGTCTTGCCGCTGCGCTCGATGAATTTCTTGCGCTTTTCCCATGAGTTACGCGACTGCTTGAAGATGATCTCGCCGTCGGCGATGGCCCGCACGGGCATGCCTACCTTGGCCAAAAAGTCGACGCCGCTGTGATGCTCCCGGCCGCGCTGACCGTAGGGACTGAGCACGTGCGAGGGCCCATCCAGTGGGCCGACCCAGGTGCGGGGGGCCTCGATAGGCGGGCCGCCGACATGGCCTTCGTCGACAATCGGCGAACCAGTCGGACCGCCCGCGGGGGTCAGCAAGGCCTCGTAGTCCAGACCGGTGCTGACCAGCGCCGTCTCGATGGCGATCAAGTTGCGCTCGGTGATCTTCGTGGTGCGCTTGATGACCTCGGCCTCGGCCTGGACATCCTGTTCGCCGTCATCGCGCCCAACCTCTTGGGGCCCGATGCTGCTGGTCGGGCTGTTCACGTCAGTCTTCGCCGCGGCGACCTTATTGCCGCCCTCACCCCAGGCCTGGGAGACGGTCTCTTGGAAGCTGATAAATGCCGGCTCCAAGCGCTCACCGCGGGGCCAGACAGACACCAGAATCGCGCCTGAGACCGCTAGGAATGCGCCGATGGCGATGAGGGGCATCACCCAACGCCGGCTGTCTCTCGTCGATGTATCCGGGCGCGCTTCCATACGGAAGGGCTCATTCTTGCGGGTCACCGGCGCGCTGACCGTCAGCGGATCGATCGCCGCGTTCGGGATGGCGTCATCCGAAGCGTCATCGGGCGCCGCGGGGGCGAGTACCGAGCCAGCTTCGGGGTCATCGGCGCTCGCGTTGAGACCCGCCGCGCCGATGATCGGCCCGGTGACTGTGCCCGTGAGGGGATCCGTCGTCACGCGTCCGGTAATCGGCCCGGTCGCGACCCGTCCGGTCACGCGCGCAGCGGCCGCTTGGCGAGCACGCTCCGCTTCGATGCGCGCCTTCTCGCGATCAACGCGGTCCTTCTCGACATCGTGGTCGCGCCGAAGTCGGGCATGTAGACCGTCGATCGCGTCGACCGCCGCCTGATGGTGATGATCGAGTTCGAGCGCCTCGCGCCACCATTGCGTCGCCAGGATCGGGTCGTTCATCTCATCGGCGTAGATGCGCCCGATGCGCATGAAGCACGCGATGCGCTCGGCGTTGCTGCGGCGGCGGGTGCGCGCCATGCGCTTGAGCACCTCGGCGCAGCCCTCCCAGTCGTCACGGCCTTCATGCAACTTGAGCAGCGTATCGAGGGTCGCGCGCACCTCGGCATGATCGGCGTCGTCGGATTCGAGCAGCGGCTCAAGCACCGTGATAGCGCCCGAAGAGTCATGGAGCTTTTCGGCGTAGATGCTCGCCAGCGTCGTGCGCAACGAGCGCTCTTGGGCGCCCTCGGTGATGACCTTGAGCCGGCGCTCGTACAGGGCGGCGAGCTCATCCCAGCGACCGCTCTCAATATAGACCTGCTCGAGAGCGTGCGTGCTGCGGCCGCGGGCGCGCGGACCGGCCGTTTGGCGCATGACCCGCTCGGTGCCCTCGGCTGCGGCCTGATCGCCCTGCTTGTCGACCTGAATCTCGGCGATGCGTGCATAGATCGCGTGGCGCTCCGAGGCGGGGGCGACCGCCAAGCGACCCTCGTGGAAGCGAACCAGCTCGGCCCAATCCTCGCGGCGCTCCAGCACACGCTCGACGCCCTGCAGGGCGCGCCGGTTCTGCGGATCGGTAATCAGGGCGCGCTGATACGCCGACATCGCGGCGTCCTCGTTGTCGAGGTGTTCGGCGTGCAGATCGGCCACCGCCAGCCGCAGCTCGGTGATCTCAGTGTCGTCTTCGACTCGGTCTGCGCGCCGAGAAAGGAGCGCGACGAGCGCGGTCCAGTTTTCTTGATCCCGATAGACGATCTTGAGGGCGCGGAAGGCCTTGTCGTGCACCGGCTCGCCGGTCAGGACCTTCTCCCAGGCGCTCGCGCGGGCGTCGGCGTCGAGATGCTCATCGGCGAGCTGGGCGGCCTCGACGCGCAGTCGGGTCGCTGCGTCGCTGGGCAGGTGCTCGGCGCGGCTGCCCATCAGCGTGACCAGACGATTGATCCGGCCCAACTTGCGCAAGATGACGCCGAGCTTGACCGCTGCGTCTTCGTTCTCGGGCGCCTGCTCGAGGATCGCTTCGTACTCGGTCGCCGCCGCGTCTTCGTCTTCGACCTGACCGGCCACCCAACTGGCCAGCCGCAATCGCGCGGCCTGACCTTCACCGTCCAGCGCGACCGCGTGGGCGCGGTAGGCAGCGATGGCATCGAGCCAGCGATCCGACTCCGCCGCGAGGCCCTCGACCAGGGCGCCCATCGTCGCATCGCGCGGATGCAACGCCAGACCGGCCAACGCGATATCCAACGCCTCGGACGGCCGCTTCGACGCCTGCCGCAGGCGGGTCGCCGCCTCGATATGCAGCGCTTGAGCGGCGATGGGGTCAGATGGATCGGCGCGTCGAACAAGCGCCGCGCCGGCCTGAGCGAACCGCTCCTGAGCGAAGTGCATCAACGCGACGCGCTCCGCGAGCTCGGCGTCATCGGGTCGAATCAAAAGCGCGGCGTCCAAGGCAGCCGACGCGGCCTCAGGGTCGTTGGCGCGATCCTGAACCGATGCGAGCGCGATCTGGGACTCGATGCGCTCCACTTCGGTCTCGGCGCGATCGGCCTGTGAGGCGCGCAGGGCCACCAAAGCGGCCCGATCGTCCAAGCGCCCGTACAGCGTCGACAGCGCCGCTTCGGCTTCAGTATCGCCCTGCTCGCTCGAGAGGACGGTCTCCCAAGCGGTGCGCGCACCGGCCGCGTCATCTGCGCTCAGGCAGGCACGACCACGGGCCCGCGCGATGCTTGAACGTTCAGGTGCGTCCGGCGGCATGGCCGCCATGAGACGA
>JBNMOZ010000646.1:0-3585 GCA_051276005.1 Bradymonadia bacterium
CACACGGATAGCGTGACCTTCCCCCCGGCTCGAAGTTGGTGGAACCTCATCTGCTCGCCGAACCTCATCTGGTAGCTGAGCTGGCCGGGTGCCACCTCAGCTACCAGGCCAATACGGTCACCAAGCGCCGAGTTCTGTCACTCTTCTATCTCGGCAAGGAACTCTTGCGACGCTGGGAATGGGAGGCAATACCCAATGTCGAGCGATTATTCGACGGTCGACACGCTTGGAATATAAAGACTATTCCTGGGGATCCCTGAGGTTGGAACCTCATCCGGGGCAAGAACTGGCAGGAACGATTCGCCGCGCCAAGTCTTGCAGCGCGGTCCCGCGCTCGACCTGTTCGAGCCACCGCGGCGGGATACCTTCCAGGCCGACGCGGGCGCCCACCAAGGCCCCCGCGAGGGTCGCGATACTGTCGGAGTCACCGGGCGTGTTGGCCCCCTCCAGCACCGCCGTTTCAAAGTCCTCAGGATGACGGGTGAGGATGAAGACCGCCGCGGCGATGGCCTCGTGGGCTGCCCAGGCGCGCAGACGGTCGAACGTGACCGCGGACGGCGTGCCATCCAAGGCTTCGGTCCGGGCCCTACGCATCATGTCTGCGGTCCGAGGGCTGTATCGATCGGCGGCCTCGATCATGGCATCGAGCACCCGCGTGACCGGGTGCTGGTTGAGACACCCGACGACGCCGACTGCCATCGCTGCGCAGGCTGCGAGGGCGATGGGATCGCCGTGGGTGAGCTTCGAGTGCGCCACGGCCCACTCTTCGGCGCGCTCGACATCGTCGGCAAAGATCAGCCCAAAGGGGTAGGCGCGCATGACCGAGCCACATCCGCCCGCCTTGGCGCCACCCGCCGCGAACCAATCAGCGCCCCGCGCAAGGGCCCGACACCCGGCGAGACACGCGTTGCCTGGGGCGCGGTGTCCGCCCTGCGGCGCCTTGGCCCACTGAACGAAACGCTGGGCGATCGCCTGCATTGTGCCGTCGAGATCCGCGGCGCGCTCCTGGCCCTCTAGCAGTCCAAGCAGCACACACTCAGCCATCTGAGTGTCGTCGGTGTACGGGGCGAAGCGCGCGCCACTTTGGGTCCAGAACAGCTCGAAGTCAGCGACGCCGCTCGGGCCAAAGCGCCCGTGAATGGCCGCCATGTCGAGGAACTCTGTCGGGTGACCGAGCGCATCGCCGATGGCTGCGCCCAACACCGCACCGGCGTTTCGGCTGACCCGCTCTGAGGCGCGGCCTCGCACCGTGAAGTCGGCGATGTACCTTCGCTGATCATCGTTCTCCGGGCAGCTGTCGGCGTGTCTCGCTTTGAGGGCTTCGAGGGCCTTTGCTGAGCTCAAACCCCGTGCCTTGAGGATGCACCCCGCGATGGTGCCGGCGCGACCAAGACCACCTCGGCAGTGCACCACGACCCGCCGGCCGGCGTCGAGATCGTCGCATGCGGCTAACACGAGCCTCTCGACAGCGGCGGGGTCAGTGGGCACCCCACCGTCGACGATGGGAAACCGGCGGATGTCGATGCCGGCCATCCGTGCAGTCTGGACCAAGTGCACAATGCGCAGCGTCTCGAGCTCACGGTCCTCGATGAGGCTGATGAGCACGTCGACGCCTAACTCGACCAGCCGATCGATGTCGGTGGGGAGATCTCGCTGCCAGTCGGGTCCATAGTTCGATTGGGCCTGCTTGCCCGGCGCGAACGTCAGCCCGAGTCCGCGACAGGCGCCGAGCCAGGAGACGTAGATGGGGTTCGCGATTGAAGTACGGTTGCGCATGGCAGCCCCCTTTGATGTGGTGTGCATCAAAGTACCTGAGCCAGGCGTGGACGATCGTTCGGCAACGTTGCCGAACTCAATGAACTGGCGTTGAGATCGCCGACCGCTTGCTCTACTTCACCCAGGCCGCTCTGCCGGTCGTCACGTCGACGGCGTTCTTGCACGTATCCATGCGCACAAGCATGTACTGCCCGCTGGCCGATTTGACGATTTGACCGACGACACGGCCAAATCGGGGATCGAGCGGCTGGCTGACGTCGGCCCCGGCGCGTGCCCGATGTGCGGCGCGCAGAGCAGCTGAACTTCAGGGCCACCCGATGAGTTGAATGTGCTGAGGGGCCACCGTCACGTGCAGGATGCACCGTGCGTCCCCGGTTCTTTGTGGGGTCAGCACAACGCTGTGTTCTGGCGCATCCCGGATGAGCCAATTGGCGACCGCTCGCTTGGCCTTTGAGCGTTGCTGGGTCCGTGCGTATGCGAAGTCCACATCGCCTGTCCCGACGACAAAGAGCTGCATGAGCCGCTGGCTCGTCGACTTGAAGCGGTCTTCGTAGTCGGGCATCGCCTGGCAGCGCCGCGCGACCGCTGCCAATTGCTGCTCATCATCTGCGGGCAGGCCCGCCTCACCTGCATGGCGTGCGAGCAGAATCGCTGCGTAGATCATGAACGAGCCCGGATGGATGCGGACCCGCTGACCGTTGACGCGGACCTCGGCGTGCACGAAATCAACCTCGACTTGAGGGGGCTCGAAGCGTTTGAGGATGACGTTCGTCGCAGCCAACGCGGCCGCATAGCTGTGTGTTGCTGCGTCAGGCAGCAGGTTGCGCAGCCGCGGTAAGACGACATCCACCAACTGCACTTCGACCGAGCCCGCCAAGAAGTGGCTGTCTGGTTCTGCGCGCCAGTCGACCAGCTCTTGGGCCGACTGTTCCGGGAAGAAGAAGCCCGCTTGGGCACCCTCGGCTCGTTTGTCAGAGATCCGCACATCAAGGCAGATGTCCTGGGGCCTGGCGAGCAGCTGAAAACAAGCGCTCGAAGCGACCGTGACCGTGCGGCGGCGACCCCCGATGATCCCGAAAACCACCGGCCGTGAGTCGGCGATCTCAACCGCCTCCGCGGCGCCTCGCCAAATGGCCTCTAGGTAGTCGGCTGCATCCTCGGCGTCGACGTCGTCGACGATCGGCTCGCCTTTGCGGGTGAGGGCTTCACGCAGCTTGAGGTCGCTCAGCAACAGAGGGTCGCCCAGGGCACGCCTCAGGTCGGGCAGCGCGTGGTGGGTGAATTCGCGGTCATACCAATATCTTGCGCGTTGGTATGCGACGGCGCGGGCCGCGACCACCCGACAGCTGCGCTGACGGTACAGGGCCCAGACCAACTCGGCGAATGGCGCCGGGTTGGGGCCGAGCCCCGCGAATACGACGACGTCTTGCATTGAGCCGGCCCTCCAAGCACACGCAACCACAGCCGGTGTGTGGTAGTCACCGCTCATATCGATCTCTCTTCAGCGGCAACTTGCCAGCGCGACCGCTTACGCAGCATGGCGCGAGTGCGCGATCGCTTTGGATCGGCGGGACCAACGCGACGTCTGGCGCGAGGACGGCCCATCATCGCTTTACGATCCGCGGCTACTAACGGTTCGGACCGCCACGGCCCTCATTGGCCCGCCGCCGGTCGAGGTTCCCGGTCGAGGTTCCGGTCGAGGTTCCGGTCGAGGTTCCACCAACCTGGTAGGAATCGGAATCCGTTCGAGGTTCCACGAGGTTCCGGTCGAGGTTCCACCAACCTGGTAGGAATCGGAATCCGTTCGAG
>JBNMOZ010000647.1:0-3578 GCA_051276005.1 Bradymonadia bacterium
CCTTCGCCGTGGCCTTTCGCCAAGGGATCAGCGGCCCAACGCCCATCAATAGCAGCAACGCCAAGCCTCCAGGCACCATCCAGGCGTTGAACCACGTGGCGGTGTACTTGGTCTGCTGCCAGAAGTACTCGCTGATCTTCTCGCCCAGCGTGCCGAACATGACCACTGAGACGCAGCCCAGCAGCACGAAGTTGTTCGCTAAGAACACGCCTTCGCGGCTGAGCAGGTGGTCGATGCGACCCTGACTGGGGATCTTGTTGCGGGCCTCCCAGAAGACGCGATAGCCCAAGAAGATCGGGACCGCGCCGAGCCAGAGCACACCGCAGCCGAGCATCGCGTAGACCAGGTCGAAGGGCAGCAGCACTACGGGTATCGAGGTCAGCGTGAAGGCGACAAGGGCCGCGTTCTTCGGGCCGCGCGTCTCTTTGACGTCTTTACCTGCCGTCAGGGAGCCATCGAGGATGCGCCAGCCCAACATGCCCAGGGAGATGAACGTGAGCACCGACAGGGCCACCATGAAGTAGTCGCCTACGTCGCTCTGCGCGAAGGTGTGCACCGAGTCGATGAGGCCCGACCGTGTCAGGAAGGTGCCGAAGACGGTCAAGAAATAGACGAGCAGGACCAAGTAGAGGTTCCAGACCTTCAGCAGTCCACGCCGCTCTTGGATCATCACCGAGTGCAGGTACGCCGTGGCGCCTAGCCAGGGCATCAGCGCCGCGTTCTCGACCGGATCCCAGCCCCAGAAGCCGCCCCAGCCCAACTCTTGATACGCCCACATGCCGCCGAACAGGTTGCCGATCGACAAGAACGCCCACGAGATGACGGCGTAGGTGCGCGTGGCGCGAATCCAGCTTGCGTCGAGGCGGCGATGGAACAGCGAGGCCATGGCGAACGCGAATGGAATGGTGAACCAGACGTAACCGCTGAGGATGCTCGGCGGGTGGAACGTCATCGCCGGGTTTTGCAACAGCGGTTCAAGCCCGCGCCCGTTTGGCGGCGGCTCGTTGATCAAGAACTGGTCGAACGGGTTGGCCTCGAGGACCATCATCACCAAGAAGAACAGCTGGACGACCATCAGCGTCGCGATGGTCGTCGGCAGAAGATCGCGGTTCTTCTCACGATTCTTGAAGATCACGACCCCGGTACACAGGCCCAGGACCAGCGACCAGAACAACAATGAGCCGGCCTGACCACCCCAAAATGAGGCGACCAAGTAGTACCAGGGCATGTTGTTGTCGGAATAATGTGCGACGTATTTATTGGCATAGTCATGCGAGAGGAAGCTGTCGATAAGCAGCAACGACGCGCAGATCAGCAGGCCTGTCAGGGCGAAGCCCGCGCGCTCGCCGGCGATCAGCAAGCGCCCGTCATCGCGCATGCGGCCCACGACACTCGCCAGAGCAGCGAAGACGGCGACCACGATGCCGGCATGCAGCAGCAGGTCACCGAGGGAGTTGGCGTTGAACATTCGATCCTTCTTTGTGCGACTCGGGTCCGTCAGGCGCCCGATTCGCCTCAGCTACCGGGGCCTTCGAGGCGTTGCTTTGCCTGTTCGGAGATACCGTCGTTCTCGTACTTGGACGGGCACTTTGCAGTGACTTCGGTGGCGACAAGCACGCCCTTGGCGTCGCGATGCCCATCAACGACCACCTCGCCGCCCTCCTGGAAGACGTCCGGCACGGCACGGCCGTAGTAGACGTCGAGTTTGCGCTCGCCATCTTTGTCGGCGATCTTCCAGGTGTGGACCGTCGTGCCCTCTTCATGCTTGTAGCTGCCCACAACCACGGTGCCCTTGACCCGGATGGGGCGCTCGCCGGTCACCGGGCGGGCGACGGCGTCGTCGACGGTCAGGAAGTACGAGCCGGTGGTCATCATGCTGTCGACGACCACATAGAAAATACCGACCGCCAAGAGCAGGCCGATCACCAGCCGAACGCGGCTGGGACCGCGCTCTTCGTGCTGAATGTCTTGCAGTTCCATACTCGACTCCTCACACCTGAATTCAGGCGCTCTAGGATATCATATACCGCGGCTTGTCACCCGCCGATGCCGGTCATCACCGACAGCGGCACGAAGCCGATTTGATTCATGCGATGCGCTTCGAGCTTGGCGTGCACCGCGCGCCGCATCTGCGTCAACAACGCCGCATTGTCGGCGCCCGCACGAACCAGTTGCAAGAGTGAGACCTCATCGTCATTGCCGAGGCACGCGCGGAAGCCACCCCGCGCCGTCAGCCGGGCTCGATTGCAGTCAGCGCAGAAGCCGTGGTCGGTCATGGGGCTGATCAACCCCACCCGTCGCCCCACATAGGGGCCATCAGTCACCACCCAGTAGGCGGCGGGACCCTGCGGCAATCCGCCGCGGGAGCGACCGAGTTGCCGCAGCTCGAAGCGTGCGCGTAGCGCGGCTATCAGCTCGGCGCTGGGCACCCGAGCCGACTGGCCCTGCAAATCTCCGATGGGCATCAACTCGATGAAGCGCGGCGTCCATCCCCGACGCCAGCAGCCCTCGACAAGGTCGGCCACCTGATCATCATTGGTGCCGCGGACGGCGACGGCGTTGATGCGTATGTTCTCGAACCCCGCCCGCTCAGCCGCTGCGATGCCGTTGAGGACCTCTGCCAAATCACCGCCGCGCGTGACCGTCGCGAAACGATCGGCGTCAAACGTATCAAGGCTCACGTTCAAGCTGCGCAGCCCCGCGGCATGCAGCGCCTCCGCGTGGCGCGCCAGCAGATGACCGTTGGTGGTCATCGCGATCTCTTCGACCTGCGGCAAGTCATTGATTTGGCTAATGAAACCGACTACACCCTTGCGAATAAGCGGCTCGCCGCCCGTCACACGTACGCGGCGCACGCCAACGTCAACGAGCAACCGTACGATCCGCATGAGCTCGTCGAGGCTCATACGCGCCGCTTCGGGCACAGCGGGCAGGCCTTCCGCCGGCATGCAGTACGTGCAGCGGTAGTTGCAGCGATCGGTCACCGACACGCGCAGATAGTCGATGCGGCGATCCCAGCGATCGGTCAGTAGTCTAGCGGGGACGTTCATCGGGCGGACCGTATGCCAGAGTGGTCGACGGCGGCAAGCATGACCAAACGCGTGTGAACACGCATGAGTACAACTACGGC
Source organism: Bradymonadia bacterium (assembly GCA_051276005.1). Classification (GTDB taxonomy): domain Bacteria; phylum Myxococcota_A; class Bradymonadia; order UBA7976; family UBA1532; genus JBNMOZ01. Next base: position 3,131 of record JBNMOZ010000647.1, read on the forward strand.
AGCGTTGACGCACCGCTTCGCGCGCAGTACCCCAAGGCTCGGGACCGAGGAGAACAAATGGGACGCACCGCGAAGATCATGGGCACGCTGCTGCACAGCGAGGTGGCCATTCGCCTCACGCAGAACGATCGGCTCATGGAGACGCTGAGCCGCACGATGGGGATGTCGATCCAGCTGCGGCACATGATCGATCAGCAAATCGAGCACGCCCTGCGCCGCTCTCAGACAGGCCGCGATGAAGCGCGCCGCCCTGAGGGGGGTCGCGAAGAACTGCGAAATCGAATCAAGGAACTAGAGCGCCGAATGGCGACGCTGGAAGCGCAGGCCGACACCGCCTGAGCGGTCGTCGCGGTTCTATGGACGGTCGGTTTGGTGGTCAGTCGCCGAAGGCGCCGTACCCCCCAGCCCCTATTCGATCCCGATGATCGACTTGGGGACTGAGTCGTCC
>JBNMOZ010000648.1:0-3574 GCA_051276005.1 Bradymonadia bacterium
TTTCGCCTGATCTGGCGCCAGGACCATCCGCTGGGCGACGAACTGCGGGCGCTGGCCGAGACGTTGAGGGCACGCCCTCTGTGCTAATTTCGTATTGACCATTGCCATCTTCGCCCTGCCCGCGGAGACTTCGCGCTGGGCGCCGGGTGCGTTGTTCGAATCTATCCCGATCTTCGCAATCAGGAGCTGCATGAGATTGTCCTTGCCACTGCTTTTGGGCCTTGGGCTGTTCGGCTGCGTGACCCCGCCCGATCCGCGCTGGCGGAGCATCGATCGTGTCATGCACCCCCGCGTTGATGCGGTCGTGCTGCTCGACGAGGCCCGATTGACCTTTGATTTAACCCCCGAGAATGGGCTGCGTCTGGAGCGTCGCACGCGGATCAAGGTGCTCACGCCGGGGGGGCGGAGCCATGCCGAGGTCGCGATCCCGCTGGATGCCTGGACCACGCTGGAGGACTTCGAGGCCTGGAGCAGCGATGTGCAGGGCACCGAGCGCATGACCGCCGACAAGACGACCGTCTATACCGTCCCAGCCTGGCCGGACGCGGGCATCTTGTATTCAGATGCGCGGGTGGCTCGAACGGTGGTACCCGGCGTCGATGTGGGCGATGTGTTCGAGTATCGATATACGGTGCGCATCACTCAGACGTTTGCGTTGCCCACCTGGATCTTCGAGGGGGAGTTACCGGTCGCAGAGAGCCGCCTCATGGTGCGCGATAAGCCCGACCTCAAGCTGCGCTGGAGCTTCGCTGATAATGGCGAATTGCGGGACTTCAAACCCACGCGGCGCAATGGCTGGATGATCTGGGAGCGGCGCGATCGGCCCGCCTTCGAGCGCATCGACTTTGGGCCGCCGATCGCCGAACAGCTGGCCCGCCTCCGCCTGGTCCTTGAGACGTCGCCGGCCGGCGGCACCTGGGCGACGTTGGCGGGCTGGTACCACGAGCTGACCGAGGCGCGCCTCGCGTTACCGGATGCCGAGCGCAAGGCGATCGTCGCCCTGGGCACCGGCAAGAGCGAAGCGGAGCGGGCGAAGTTGGTCTTCGAGCGGGTGCGCGACCGCATCCGGTATGTCGCGACGCATGAGGGCATCGGCGCGTTTCAATCGCACGCAGTGGCCGAGGTGCTGCGATCGGGTTATGGCGACTGCAAAGACATGGTCACGACCGCGTTGGCCTACGCCCGCGCGCTGAAGCTGACGGCGCATCCGGTGCTCATCGGCACGGCTGGACACGGGATCTTCGACAAGGCGCTGCCCGCGGTGTCGAGCTTCAACCATGTGATCATCGCGCTGATGGTGGACGGGCGTCTGCGCTTTGCTGATCCAACGGCCAAGAGCACGGTCTGGGGTGAGTTGCCCTGGCAGGTCCAAGGCCGTATCGGCCTGTTGGTAGGAACCGGACAGAGCAAGCTTCTCGCACTCAAGGCCCGGCCATCCGAAACGAATCGAACCCAAATTCAATGGCAGATCGGCGCCGACGCGAGCTTGAAGTTGACCGCCCGCATGACGGGGTTGATGGCCCAGCGTTGGCGCGGTCTGACGTCGCCGCGTGCTCAGACGCGGGCTGTGCGTGGACGCTTTTTCGGCGCGATGCGGACGGCGACGATCGCCGCGGTGGCGATCGTCGCGGTGGACGACGCCATTGAAGTGACCGCCGAGGCGGTCTGGCCCGATCTCTGGCGCAGCTTCGGTGACGGACAGCAGGGGATGGCGCTGTACCCTTTCGTGGACCGATTCAGCGAAGTCCGCGTGCCGGCGAAGCATATGACGACCGTGCATTTGGGTTCGCCGCATACATCACGCATCGAGTTGGTGTTGCCCTGGACCGAGGGTGCGTTGCCCGCAGGGAGCCATGCGAAGACGCCCATCGGTGAGAGCGTCTGGACGGTTGAGGGCGCAAACAGCACCGCAACCCTGGCTCATACCTTCACGATGACGCACGCGAAAGTGCCGGCCGAGTCGCTGCCCGCGCTGCGCAGGCTGACCGACCATGGCACCCAGATCAGCCGTATGGTCTTGATGCGCCCGGATCCTGGCCCAGCGGCGGTCGACGGGCCGATTCCGGCAAACGGCGGTGCGCAATGAGGCGCTTGGAGCTCGAACGGCTGCTGCTGGGGCTCATCCTGCTCGCTTTGAGCGGTCTGAGCGGGTGCGTCGGCTTGTTCCGCAGCGCTCAGAACAAGCTTGATGTGGAGTCGGGCCAATACTTCGCGCACTTGCCAGCGGGCGACGCCTGGGATTCGACACCGCCTCCATTGTCCCCGCCGCCCAAAGATCGCAGCGCGCGGCCCGACGAGGTCGGCGCCGCCGCCGTCATCCTCAATGCCGAGCGATCGGTCATGTACACGTGGTTCTACGCCAGTGCTCACATCTTCGATCGCGCGTACCACATCAACCCCATCACCCATATCGATGTGCGCCGCTCGCTCTTGATCCTGACCCAAGCGGGCGTACGCGCTGCGACCGTCGAAGTGCCTATCCCACCCGATGCGCACCTGAGTCGATTTGAAGCGGTGACCCACACCCCCGACGGGCGTGAAATTCGTCTTGACGCGCCGCGGCTCGTCACGCTGACCGCGCATCGAGGCGAGTCGGCCGCGCGGAAGATGGTCTTCGCGTTTCCCCACGCAGAGCCCGGCGCCGTGGTCAGTTGGCGCTACCGGATCAGCAGCCGTGGCTATCGAGCGCTGGACATCTGGCGCATGCCGGATCATATGCCGGTGCGTGCTGCGCGATATGTGCTCAAGACGCAAAGTTTCTTTAGCTTCGATACGCAAGTCGCGGGGGTCAAGAGCGAGAGGGTGCGGCTTGCAGATCGCGGCGTGGAGTACGTCTGGAGCGTCTCGAACCTGCCCTACGTTCCGCGTGAACCCCAGCAGGCGCCGGCTGCGGTGGGGCGCGCCGAAGTCGTCAACGTTTTGCGCAACATCCGAACCCACGAATTCTACGCACATTGGAACGCAGTGATGAGCGGCTTTCGCGAGCGCACCAAGGCGATGTTCAGCGAGCTTCCGGCAACGTGGTGGTCGGCGAAGGCGCCGGCAGATCGACCCGCGCCTGCGTCGGCGCTGCGCTTTGTGCAAACCGAGCTCACGCTGGGCGCAACCCCGCTGCCTGGCGATCAGGACACGTTGGTGGCCTTGCAGCGCTACCGGCGGGCGAATCCCTTTGAGCAGGCTTTGGCGACCTACATGTTGCTGTCCCATTGGGGCATCATCTGCGATCTCATCTACACAACACCGGCAGGCGCCCGGCCGATCCTGCGCAACTTCGCGCGGCCGCATCGCTCTGCCCGCCTGCTGCTGGGCTGCAACAAAACTCTCCTCGATCCAAGCTGCATCGGTTGCGTGGGCGGGACGATTTCGCCGTCGCTACGCGGCCGGCCTGCCGTTCGGTTCGTTGAGGATGGGGCGCGCTTTATCACCCTGCCATCGGCGCAGGATCCCGTCGTGCAGCGCCGGTTCTCGGTTACGCCTCAAGCCCGCGGGCTGGTCGCAGAGGCAGGCGAGGTGGTCTTTGATGGCGTGCATGCCGCGCGCATACGTGCCTGGTTTAAGCAGCACCCCTTGCCAC
>JBNMOZ010000649.1:0-3567 GCA_051276005.1 Bradymonadia bacterium
CGCTCTGCGCGGGGATGCTCAGGTTCAAGAACTCCTGCACTTCTTCGTACATCTCGTTGAACATGCCGCCCTCGATGGTGAAGTCGCCGTCATTGGGCGCCGCGGTGTTCGCGTGGCAACTTGCGCAGCGGCTGTTGAGGATGCCCAGGATCGTGCGCTGGAAGAGCTCACGGTCGGGGCCAGGCTCGGGGCCCATATCGGCCGGCGGACCCAGGTCGGGGCCCATGTCGGGCGTCGGACCGAGATCGGGCGGCGGGCCGAGATCGACCAGCGCCATGTCCATCGGGTTGGGGTCCGGCTGCGCGTCGGGCTCGGGCGCGTCCGGCTCGGCCATGTCAACGTCAGGGTCAGGCTGACAGCTGCCTTCGATGCAGCGCAGCTCTGCGCCGCATTCCACATGGGCCACGCACTCCAGATCAGCCTTGCAGCCAACCAGCGCCACCGCCCCCATCACCGCGAACCACCGCATGGTGCCTCCTCTCCAACGACGCGCAAGTATGGCACGCCCGCTGGGTTTGAGCGAAGCTGCGAGCATGGATCACCCGCTCACGACGCGCGACGGCGCCGCTGTTTCGGCCGAGGCTCGAGCCATCGCCCGCGACGCGGACCTGATCGACTTGCACCTCGATACGTTCATCCCGCCGCGCCTGTGGGGCTACGATCCCCTGTCTGACCATCCGCGCGTGTGGTGGGGCCGTCGATTCTTCGGGCACAGCGATTTGCCACGCATGGACGAAGGCGAGGTGACGGGCGGCATGTGGTCGATCACCACCAACCCGTTTCGCACGGCGAGAGGGCGCTGGCGCACGTTTCAGAAGAACCTGACGCGGTTCGAGGGCATGATCACCGGCAGCGATCGGCTGCGCATGGTGCGCACGGCTGCCGAATATCGCGCGGCCCGCGCTGAGGGTCTGCACGCCGTGATGCTGTCGGTGCAGGGCGGCAACGCGTTCGACGCGGCGCCCGATGGGCCGGCGACGATCGGTGATCGGCTGACGCGGGTGACGCTGGTGCACCTGACCAACGCCTGGGCCGGCGCGTCGTCGTCGCCCGTCTCGAAGGTGCGCCGCCATCGGGGGCTCACTGATCACGGCCGCACCCAGATCGCCCAGCTCAACGATCAGCGCATCTTCGTCGATCTGGCGCATATCCACCCGGACGCCTTTTGGGACGCTGTCGACGCGCATGACGCGCAGCAGCCGCTGATCGTCACCCACACCGGCGTGCGCGGGGTCAAGCCGCACTGGCGCAACCTCGACGATCGGCAAATCAAGGCCATCGCCGACTCAGGCGGCGTGGTGGGCATCATGTTCCACAGCGGCTTCTTGGCCCGCAAAGGGGGGCCGCGGGATGGGGCGATGGTCGTCGAGCATATGGAGCATGTCGTCAACGTGGGCGGTGAGGACGCCGTCGCCATCGGCACCGACTATGACGGCGCGATCACCCCGCCGGTGGACCTGCGATCGGCGGCGAGCTACCCGCGACTGGTGCAGATCATGCTCGATCGGGGCTGGCCGACCGACAGAATCGTCAAAGCGCTCGGCGCGAACTTCTTGGCGAGTTTCGGGCGATTGCGACCGTCGGTGTCCGAGGTTTCAAACAGGTACTGACGATTTATGTTGAAATGCCCAGACAAACCTATAAGCTCCCGCATCCCGGTTAGGCCTTCCGCCTGACGCAGAGCGACAAAATACGCCGACCCCCGAGAAATCGAGCGGGTTGGTGGCGAGCCCCGTCAGGCATTCAGCCTGACGTAAAACGAGTCGGTCTCCCCTGCGCCCTATATGGGAAGGAGGAGCCCGATGGCCAGCGCCCCGCCTTTTTGATGAAAAGAGCCCGACGCCATCGATGCGTCTGGCAGGAGACATCATGATGGTTCGTTTCTTTCTGAAGACGACTCTTCTCACCGCCGCCCTCTTCGCCACCACCGCGTGCGAGGGCTACAACGATGAATTCGAGGGCGCCGACCCCTTCGTCAACGCCATGACGCAGCCCACCGGCACCGCAGCCGCCGTGCTGATGCTGCTCAACGACGACGCCACGACCCACGGCACGCTCGACGCCGACGCCCGCATCGATACGCGCGCCGCGTCGAACCTGATCAACTACCGCAACGGCGATGACGGCCTGTACGGCACCGACGACGACCGCCTGTTCGGCTCGCTGCGCGAGGTTGACGACGTCAAGTGGGTCGGCCCGAGCACCCTGCAACGCCTGGCGACCTACGCCCGCGACATGGGCTACATGGCGCTGATTGGGCGCTGATTGCTTGGGCTTTGATGCCGCGCGCCTGCAACCTCGCGGGCGCCGCGCCCATCTCACCGCGCCCATTGCCTCGATCAGGCGCGCTGTGGCGTGGCTGCGACATCGCTCGCACCAATTGACATGCGCCGACCAGTGGGCAAAGTAAACCGCCTACTCTCTACGGAGCACTTCGCATGCCTGAGATTCGCCACCACCGCATCTTCATCATTGGGTCTGGCCCCGCCGGTTACACCGCGGGCCTCTACGCCGCGCGCGCCAACCTCAAGCCGTACATGTCTGCGGGCTTGATGCCGGGCGGTCAGTTGATGACCACCACCGACGTCGAGAACTACCCCGGCTACCCGGACGGCGTCATGGGCCCCGACATGATGGCCGACCTGCAGAAGCAGGCCGAGAAGTTCGGGCTCGAGGTGGTGCACGAGATGGTTGATTCGGTCGACATGACCAAACGCCCGTTCGTGATCAAGACCGACGACGACGCCACCCATACTGCCGACGCGGTCATCATCTCGACGGGCGCGACCGCGAAGTACCTGGGCATTCCGGGTGAGCAAGAGTATTTGGGCAAGGGCGTCAGCGCCTGCGCGACCTGTGACGGCTTCTTCTTCCAGGGCGAAGAGTTGGCCATCGTGGGCGGCGGCGACACCGCCATGGAAGAGGCCAACTTCCTCACGCGCTTCGCCAGCAAGGTCTACGTCGTGCACCGCCGCGACACCCTGCGCGCCAGCAAGATCATGCAGGATCGCGCCATGGCGAATGAGAAGATTGAGTTCCTTTGGAACACGGTCATCACCGAGGTGCTCGGCAACGGCGAGGGCGTCGTGGGCGTCAACCTCAAGGACGTCAAGTCGGGCGAGGAGCGGGTGCTGCCGGTGGGCGGCTACTTCAGCGCCATCGGCCACAAGCCCAACACCGACATCTTCAAGGGCCAACTCGACATGGACGACGTCGGCTACCTCAAGGTCAAGGCGCCGTCGACCCACACCAACGTCGAAGGCGTCTTCGCCGCCGGCGACGTGGCCGATCCGATCTATCGCCAGGCGGTCACCGCCGCCGGTCTGGGCTGCGCGGCGGCCATCGATGCCGAGCGCTGGCTCGAAGCCCAGGGCGACTGATCCGGGCCGCCGTCTCGACAAGCCCGCGACAGTCTCCTAGGGTTCGTCCGCCAAAAGGAGGCCCTATGAACGTCGCAAAAGATCTCGTCGTCAGCTTCGAGTACACCCTCACCAACGACGCGGGCGAGGAGCTCGACAAGTCCGACGCCGCAAGCCCGATGGCTTACCTTCACGGGCATCACAACAT
>JBNMOZ010000650.1:0-3552 GCA_051276005.1 Bradymonadia bacterium
GCCAACTCAGCCAGCTCGCGCAGGCTGGTGTCGGGATCGATCCCGCGCGTCGTCGTGGTGACGTGCACCGCGATCGCCCGAATGGCGCCTTCGGTCTCAACGGCGCCGACCGTGCGGCGGCTGAACTCTTCTTCGAGCGCGTTGATGAAGGTGCCGAAGTCGGTCGTGTCGTCGTGCACCGTCGAGACGGTCTGCTCGGCATAGGGCAGCGCGCTGCCCGAGGGCAGCATATGCGTGTGATAGAGCGACGCCGGGCGGCCCTCATTGCTCACGCCGATGGCGACGATCATGTCGAGCCGCAGCCGCACCAGGTCGGTGATGTCGTCTTGCGAGAGCGGCTCATCGCGCAGGTGCGTGTGCACCAGACGGATCCCGCGAAAGCGTCCGTCGCCGGCCCGCGAGCGCCCCAGATCGGGAATGAAGAGCTGATCTGCGTCGCCCACGATGACGTGCTTGACCCGCCCTCGGCGATCCAAAGTGATGCCAATCTGGCGGCCAATCTCGCCTGACAACTCGGTCAGGGTCGTGGCCAGAGGCACCGAGATGATGGATTCGGTGGGGACTTTTCGATTGTAGAGGCGCTCGAGCCGCTGCCGCTGGCCGGGCTTGAGGCCGGTCGTATTGCCGTGAACCTTCAGACTAGTGTCTCCGTCTTTCTTTCAAAGCCGCGGTGCTCGCGAACGGCCCCTTCGGGGCGCCCGACACTCCTCGCTTGCGCTCGTCGCTCTGGGCGGTACCAGCAAGCCGGCACCGCGTTCGCTCCGCTCCGGGGCTCTCCTTCTCTCGTCAATACCGCGCCGCTTCGCATCGGCGCCGGTCTAACACTATACTCCCGCGCCTCGTGTTTGGAGCATCAAAGATGGCGCAATCGTCAAGCCCAGCGGCCGCAGCTGGATCGCCCCCAACTCTGGGACGCGGGCGCGCCGGCCTGATTTTGGGCGCCGTCGCCCTGCTCGTCGGGCACGCGCTGGTCTTCAACTTCATCAACGATGACGCGTTCATCTCGTTTCGCTACGCCGACAACCTGGTGCAGCACGGCGAGCTGGTCTTCAACCTGGGCGAGAAGGTCGAGGGGTACACCAACTTCTCGTGGACCATGCTGATGGCCGGCGTTATGGCGCTGGGCCTGGATCCGGTGCCCTGGTCGAAGGGCTTGGGCATCGCGTTCTCGATCATCACGCTGCTGCTCGTCGCCCGGTTCGTCGGCAAGCTCGAAGGGCGTCGATCGAATTGGGACGCCCTCGCCCCCGCGCTGCTGGCCTTCGCGCCGGCCTTCGCGTGCTGGAGCACCGGCGGCCTCGAGACCGCGATCTTCACCTGCTTCATGACGGCGAGCTGGACCGCATACCTCACTGAAGACAAAGAGAAGTTCCCGTTAAGTGGGGTGTGGCTCGCCCTGGCCGCGATGTCGCGCCCTGAGGGCATGTTGCTCTTCGGGCTGACGGGCTTGTTCCGGCTCGGTGAGATGCTCTTCGTCGAGCGCACCATCCGCCCGCGCAAGCACGACTGGCTGTGGGGCATCGGCTTCGCGCTGGTGTTCGTGCCGTACTTCGCGTGGCGCTGGGTCTATTACGGCTACCCTTTCCCCAACACGTACTACGTCAAGACGGGCGCGCGCAGCTTCTGGACGCCGGGCTTCTACTATTGGTGGGACTGGGTGCTCACCCACGCGCTGTGGCTGGTCCCGGCGCTGGCCTACCTCAAGCGCCCCAAGCACGGCCGGTTCCTCGCGCTGGGCGCGCTGTACGTCGTCGCGTTGTCGGTGCATGTGATGCGCGTCGGCGGCGACTTCATGGCGCTGCATCGGTTCTTGATGCCGCTCATGCCGATCCTCGCGGTGATGGCCGCGATGGGCCTGCGTACCCTGGTCGAAGCGGTTCGAGGGCGGGGCTACTCGCGGCGTGGCCTGACCTTGGCCACCGCAGCCGTCGTGATCATGGCCGGCATCCACGTCGTCCATGTCGATCGCGCCGCGCTCAAGGTCGACAGCAAGGGCGGCGTCGACAGCATCGGCTGGCTGGCCATGTTCGCCGAGCAGTGCACCGTCGCGGGCAAATGGATGGGCGAGAACACCCCAGCCGACGCCACGATCGCCATCACCGCCGCGGGCATCATCCCCTATTATTCTCGCAGACGTACGCTCGACCTGCTGGGCCTCAACGACGAGTGGATCGCCCATGAGGTCAAGGCCTCAGGCAACCGACCGGGGCATACCAAGCACGCCCCGCATGAGTACGTCGAAGAGTGGGCGCCGACGATCTTCATCGGGCACCCCGATCCGAAGCTGGGCAAACCCCGTGGGCGCGGTCGAGCGGGCTACAAATGGACCACACAGGTGATCGCGGGCCTGCGGATCGATCCGCGGCGGGCGAAGCGGCCGGGGGATATGCAAAAGGACGCCACGCTGGGCTATTGGGTGCGGCGGTGAGTTGGGGCCAGCCTCAATCGATCGAAGGATGGTTTGGGGTCAGTCGTCGCTCTTCGGCTTGCCCCGCATGGGCGCGCCGCGCATGGGGGCGCCGCGCATGGGCGCGGGCGGTGGCGGCTTGCCCCGCATGGGCGCGGGCGGTGGCGGCTTGCCCCGCATGGGCGGGGGCGGGGGCGGAGGCGGAGCGCTCGGCTTTGGCTTCGCCTTGGGCGCAACCGGTCGACGACTCACGGTGGGCGCCGGGTTGCGGCTCATACGCGGAAAATCGCCGCCCGTATTCTTGATAGTGGGGTTGCGTGGGCCTGGGGCGTCGGGCTTGGCGGCAGCCCGCTGCCGAACCGGCACGGGTGGGAGCGAAGCCTGGCGACGCCGGCCCACGGGGGCGCTGGTTGGGGGCGGCGAGGTTCTGGGCGCGGTGGGTCTGGGCGCGGTGTTTCTGGGCGCGGTGGGTCTGGGCGCGGTGTTTCTGGGCGCAATCGAGGCGCCCCGCATGGGCGCCAAGCTCGGGCGCGGTGACCCCTCGGGGGCTTTAGAAGCGCCGCGCATGGGCGCCAAGCTCGGTCGTGGTGCCGCGTCGGGGGCCTTGGACGCGCCGCGCATCGGGGCTCGACTTGGGGCGCTCGCGGGTGCCCCGCTCGGTGCACGGCTCGGCGCCGATCGCGGGGCGAGGCTGCGAGGCGCGGAGCCACGCGGGGCCACGCTGCGCGGCGACGCATCGGGCGACTTGGACGCGCCACGCATCGACATGCCCAGCGAGGCGAGGAAGTCGCTCGCTTCGTCGGCGACCGCGCTCGCCTTCGCCTTCGCCTTCGCCTCTCGCTTCGGATCTATCTTGGCCTTGTCGCGCTTCTTGACGGCCTCGCGGAAGTCAGCCCGCTTGACGTCGCGCTCAAAGGTGCCGTTCTCGATCTGGCGCAGAATGCGGTTCCAGTACTGCTCGAACACCATCAGCCGCTGAAACAGGTTCTGATGCTTGAATCGAAGGACCGCGTCTTTACCTGGATCGAAGGCCCGCACGCGCCGGTTGATCTGGTCGCGCTGACGCCCAGGCAGGCGCTTCTCGAGGCCCATGAAGTAGCGCTCGAACTCCCGGCGACACTCTTCGAGTTCAGCCACAATGGGTT
>JBNMOZ010000651.1:0-3549 GCA_051276005.1 Bradymonadia bacterium
GGCGGGGGCTCGGGCTCGGGCTGGCCTTCAGGACCAGGCTCGGGCTGGGGCGCGGCGTCCAGCTCAGTTGAGCGATCGCCCCGCACGCAGACGCCCTCGCCATCTGGCCGAAGCGCGCAGAAGAACCCGCTGATGCACTGCCTGTCTGACTCACAGGCGAAGCTCTGGCCCTGGGTGACGGTGCTCTGGCAGCCGAGCGCCGTCAGGGCGAGAGACGAGATGGCCAGCAATATGGCGGGTCGACGCGACCAGGACATACGGATTCTCCAGCGTGGCACGGTCCGCAGACCAAGGGCGGTCGATGGCGCCGCTACACGTGAGCGCAAAGAGGGCAGAGGCGCAACTTCATCAGTGGGCGACGTCAACACGGGCGACGTCAGCATGGGCAACCTCGAGTCGATGCGCGTCGACCCCCACGTTCGGCCGCCACCGCTCATCGTCGGGGGCATGCCATGTCAACCGCGCTGCCCCGCGCTGCGTCTTCTTCAAAGCCCACTCCGCGCGGCTCGCTGCCGATCGATCCGCGTAGGGCCCGTACACGGCCCCAAGCGTCCAAGGCCGATGCGCCCGCGTCGCCCGAGCGCCGCCCCGCAACGCGCCATTATGCGCGCGCAGTCGATGATCGAGCCGGGTGGTGATGCCCACATAGGTGCGCGCGGTCGGCGCCGAGACGAGCACATAGAGCCACCAGCGCGGGGCAACTGAAGCAGGTTGAGACACCATGAAAGCACCGTACTGCGGGCCGCGCGCGGATCAAAAGGGTGCCGGTTCAGCGGGTTTGGCGCAAAGTAGGGCATGACCTCATTGTTGCTGCTCGCCAGCCTGCTGTGTCCCGACATGCCTGCCGGTCACACCGCCGATACGCCCATGCTGCTGGCCCTCGATGCGCCCGCCGCGGTTGTAATCAAGACGCTCGACGTGCTGTTCGACGGGGCAAAGGCGACGCTGGACTACCGGCTCGTCAACCCGACGAAGTCTTCAGCTTTATTGAAGTTTCACGTCGAGGTCTCCGCTGAGCGCTGCGAGGGGGAGTGCTGCGAGCCGTTGCCGGCCTCGGCGCCGAACTTACGGGTAGATGGCGGCCGACGCGAAGATGCACACGTAGATCGGCACGCTTGGCCCGACGCCGGCATGGACGTGACCGCCTCGAATTGACGAGCATGGGCGCCGGTGTCGCGGGGGACTTGTGGGGGAATACGTGCGGTGGACGCAGTTGCGGTGGACGGCGTGGGTCGGTGTGACGTGGATCTGGGCGGCGATCGGCCTGGTGGCGATGGGCCTGGCGGGTTGTCTGGATCTGGACGCCGAGTTGCCCGAGAGGGGGCTCATCGTCGTGCCCGCGGGCGGCGCGGGCGGTGAAGGCGGCGCGGCGGGTGGCGACGGCGCGGACGCCGCGGGCGGCATGGGCGGCGGGGTCGTGCTCTTCGACCTCGGCGCAGGCGACGCGGGCCCGATGGCCGACGCGTTGCCGGTCGATCAGCGCGTCGCGCCGCCGACCGGGCCGGGCGATAACGACTTGGACGGGGTGACAAACGGGCGCGACAACTGCGCCGCGATCGCCAACGCCAGCCAGGCCGACGGCGACGGCGACGGCGTCGGCGATGCCTGTGACGTCTGCCCGACGGTGGCGGACCCCGACCAGGCCGACGCCGACAACGACCGCGCGGGCGACGCCTGCCTCGACATCGATCGCGACGGCGACGGGGTGGTCGACGGCCTCGACAATTGCTTGCTGATTCGCAACGCCGACCAGCGAGACCTCGACGAGGACGGGCTGGGCGACGTCTGCGACAACTGCCCCGAGGCTCCCAACCCCAACCAGGCCAACGCCGACGAAGACAACACGGGCGACGCCTGCGATGGCAACCCGCCCAACCTGTGGATCGTGCTCGAGATCGGCGACGCGACCGACGCCGCCAACCTGCACCTGTTGGCGCCAGATGGGACGTACTTCGGCGCGAACGACTGCGGGGTTGCCGATCCGATCTGGTGCGATCCGGGCCGCCGCGCCGAGGCGGGGCCCGGCGAGGGCTTCACTCGTCAAATTCGCGTCTTCTTCCCAACGCGGGGCGAGTATCGGGTAGGAGTCTCGCAGCCCGAGGGCACCAGCCGCGCGCGGGTCACCGTGCATTGCGGCGATGAACCCCCGGTCATCGTGGACGATCTGACCTTGAGCGCCGGTGACCTGCTCGATCTGGGCACCATCACGCCGCACACCTGTGCCATACAGCTGAGCGCGCCGCAGCGTCAGGCGCTCGAGTGCGACGGCGCCCAATGCACCTGCCCCGCATGCCCCACTGGCCCGTGCGCGAACAGCGGCTGCCCGCAGCAATGCGATCCCCTCACCGGCGCCTGCGAGGGCGCGCCCTTCGCCCCGCAATGCAGCGACTGCGCGCGGGCGACCGACTGCCCGTATCCCTACACCTGCGTGCGCCTGTCGCAGGACGCCCCGCCCTACTGCCTGCGCACTTGCCCGCAGGCGAACGACTGCCCCGCCGACGCGCAATGCCTGCAAGACCAGAACACCCGCCTGCGCATTTGCCGCCCGATCGCGATGCCGATCTGCGCGGAGTAGCGCCCCCTCTCGCTCGAAAATCAGCACCTGAGTGACAGATGTCATGCGCCGCGGTGTTTAGTGGGCAGCGGTCGCTCGACGGTCGACCGGCCGGCGAAAAATTGAAGCCAGACGAGGAGAGGCGTGCCCATCGATCCCGATGCGCTCTACCGACGCTACGGCCCGATGGTGCTGCGGCGCTGCCGGCGAATGCTGGGCGACGAAGCCCAGGCCGTCGACGCGATGCAGGACGTCTTCGTCGAGCTGTGTCGGCGGCGCGCGCGGCTCGATGACCGAGCGCCCAGCGCCTTGCTGTACCGCATGGCGACGCATCGCTGCCTGAACTTGATTCGGGGGCGGTCGCGGCGGCCCGAGGTGCCCGATGGGGGCTTGATCGGGCGCATCGCGGCGGCCGGGCCTGATGACGGCACGGCGGCGCGCAGCGTGCTGGCTCAGCTGTTCAAGGGGGCACCCGATTCGTCGCGCACCATCGCGATGCTGCATCTGGTCGACGGGTTGACCCTTGAGCAGACCGCAGAGGCAGTGGGCATGTCGGTGTCGGGCATTCGCAAACGATTACGGCGGCTCAGAGCCGAACTCACTGCGCTGGAGGCGGCTTGATGATCCCAGATTTACTGATCGAGCAGCTGCACCTCGGTGAGTTGGACGCGAAGACGGCGGCGCGAGTCCGAGCCGCGCTCGATGCGGGCGCGACCGGCATGGATGCAGCCGGCCTGGACGCCGCCGCGCGGCTCGCCGATCTGGCGGCGCAGGACGCGATGAGTCGGGCGCAATACCCCGCGTCGCTCATCGTGCCCCGCATCGAGGCGCGCATGCCTGCGCCGCGGCGGTGGTGGCCGGTGGTGCTGCCTGCGATCCTCGCGGCGACGGCTGGCCTTTGGCTCGCTGCTCGACCGGCGTCGACGTTCGATCCCCAGGCGCGGTCGCTCACATCCAAAGACACGGTGCGCGCCAAGGGGCCGCTGCGGCCGGTG
>JBNMOZ010000652.1:0-3548 GCA_051276005.1 Bradymonadia bacterium
CCAAGCCCAAGCCGCAGCCCAAGCCGCAGCCCAAGCCGCAGCCCAAGCCGCAGCCCAAGCCCAGGCCCAAGCCGCAGCCCAAGCCAGCCAGGCGGGCGGCGAAGGTTCGCTTTAAGGCGACAACGCGCGCTGCTCAACTCGGCCGGGGCGGCGGCGCGCCGCTCCAGTTCTCAGGGCTGGTGCTGGGCAACGCGGGCGGCGTGGGCATGGCGATCGACGTGCCCGAAGACGTCGCGCGCGGCCCAGCGATTGCGGCCAATGGAGGCGGCGGCGGCGCGGTCGCGGCCGCGATCCAGCCCATCCAACCGGCCCCGCCGCCCAAGGCCAAGGTGGCGCTGTGTGCCCGTGTCGAGCGCCCCCGAATCGCCGCCCGTCAACGCAGGATCCGCTACGCCGAAGAGGCCCGCGCTGCCGGCGCCGAGGGCCGCCTTGTCATGCGTCTGCACGTCAGCGCCCAAGGTCGAGTCACCCGCGTCGAGGTGGTCAAGCCGGTGCACCCCGCGCTGGATCGCGAAGCCGTCGCCGCCGCGCGCGCCTGGCGCTTCGAGCCCGAACGCCGCTGCGGCCGCGCGGTCGCCAGCACCTTCGTAATCGCGCGCCGCTTTGAATTGACGGATTGATGCTACGCATTGATCCTGGAGCTGACGGATTGATGCGCCGCACCCTCATCGCCGCGCTCTGCCTGAGCTGGAGCACGCCTTCCCTCGGCCAAACGCTCACGAAGCCGCCGGCGCTGACGGCCTTCATCGAGGCCGAAACGCCACCGCCGGGTGCCGCGATCGTGGTGCTGCAGATCGACATCGACGCCACCGGCGAGGTGTCGGCGGCCCAGGTCATCGAGTCGGGCGGCGCTGGCTTCGATACGGCGGCGCTGCGGGCGGCGAAGCGCTTCGTCTTCAGCCCCGCCGAGGTGGATGGCGCCGCCGCCGCGATTCGCATTGAGTACCGCTACGCGTTCACCGAGACGATCATCACCCCGCCGCCCCCAACCACGGTGCGCATCCAAGGGCAGGTCGTGCGCGCCGACGGCGCCGTGGTGTCGCAGGCGCAGATTCAGGCGGGCGATCGCACCGCCCGCACCGACGCGCAGGGGCGCTTCGATTTGTCGGACCTGGCGCCGGGCATATACGTCGTGCTGGTCAGCGGTGACGGCTTGATCTCGGTGCGCACCACCGAAGACGCGCGCACGCCCGGGGCCGAGTTGACGGTGCGCTACACGCTCGCGCCCAAGGCCGAAGACGTCGACGAAGAGCTGGTCATCCGCGCCCCGCGCCAGATCCGCGCCCAGACCCAGGTGGCCATCGGCGCCGACGAGGCCCGGACGGTCGCGGGCACCCAAGGCGACACGCTCAAGGTCGTGCAGAGCCTGCCCGGGGTCGCGCGGGCCGCCGCAGGATCAGCCGCGCTCGTGGTGTGGGGCGCCGCACCCGAAGACACCCGCGTGCTGGTCGACGGGGTCGAGATCCCGGCGCTCTATCACATCGGCGGGGTGCGCTCGACGCTCAACTCTGCGCTGGTTGAGTCTATCGAGTTGGTGCCGGGCGCGTTTGGTCCGGCCTATGGGCGGGGGCTGGGCGGCATCGTGAAGGTCAAGACGCGGCGGCTGTCGCGCGACGCCTTCACCGGGTATGTCGCCGCCGATCTGTATGACGCCTCGACCATGCTCTCGGCGCCGGTGACCGATGCGTTCCGGGTGGGCGCGGCGGCGCGCGTGGGCTACCTCGACCGCGTCTTCGCTGGGATCGCCGACGACGCCGCGCTGTTTCCGATCCCGCGCTACCTCGACGCCCAACTCAAGCTCGAACACGACCTGCGCGCCGACGAGTGGATCGGCCTGACCGCGCTGCTCTCAGACGACGCCCTGACTCGACAGATCGACGAGCAGCGCGACCGACAGACGCGGCGCTCACTGACGGTGCTGCTGCCCTATCGGCGCATCACGCCCGCGGGCGCCAGCTTCAAGGTCACGCCCTACTTTGGGCTGGGCACGCGCACGGTCGCGGCGCAATTCGGGCTCACGCCAGCGCGGCAGTCGCTAGATACGATGCGGTTTGGTCTGCGGGCTGACTACCGCGCGTCGCTGGGCGACGATCTGACGCTCGCGTTTGGCGTCGATGGCCTCTCAGAGACCACCGCCATCGCCCGCTCAGGCTCGCTCAACCGCCCGCCGCGTGAAGGCGACGTCGCCGTGTTTGGGCAGCCGCCGGGCGACGACGTGACCGCAGACGCGCTGCGCGTCACCCAGGCCGACGTCGCGGTGCACGGCCGCGTGGAGTGGACCCTGGGCGACTTCACCGTCGTGCCCGGGGTGCGCTTGGATGTGTTCGCGACCCAGAGCGATCGCCTCGACCCGCCCATCGGCGAGGCCCCTCGACTCGGGCTGTTTCGCATCGAGCCGGCCCTCGCGCCGCGCCTGTCTGCGCGCTGGGCCGCCCTCGACTCGCTCACCGTGCACGCCGCGACCGGGCAGTACCACCAGCCGCCACGGGCCGCCGACTTGAGCCCGGTCTTCGGCAACCCACGCCTGACGATCTCGGACGCGGTGCACCTGGTTGGCGGCCTCAAGTGGACGCCGCTGGACGGGTTGGATGCCGAGGTGACCGGCTTCTACGAGCGGTTCGACAACCTCGTCGCGCGGGCCCCCGAGACGACGCCGCCCCTGGGCGAGGCGTTGCGCAATGACGGCACCGGCGAGAGCAAAGGCGTGCAGTTGCTGTTGCGCCGATCGGCCGGCGACCTGACGGGGTGGATCAGCTACACCCTCTCGCGCTCCGAGCGGATCGACAGCCCGGGCGCGGGCGCGAGGCTGTTCGATTATGACCAGACGCATGTGCTGTCGGTGGTGCTCAGCCACTCCCTCAAGCCCTTCACCTTCGGCGCCCGCGCCCGCTACGCGACGGGCTTCCCGCGTACGCCGGTCGTCGACGCGTTCTACGACGCGCGCAGCGATCGATTTCAGCCCGTCTTCGGCGCCCAGAATTCAACGCGCATCGCCGCGTTCACCCAGCTCGATCTGCGTATTGAGTACACCACGCCCCTGCCCGTCGGCACCCTGGCCGTGTCGCTCGATGTGCAGAACGCGACGAACGTCTCGAACGTGGAAGAGCTCGCCTACACGTTCGATTTCAAAAGCGAAAGACCCGTACCGGGGCTGCCGCTGCTCACTGTACTGGGGGCCCGATGGGACTTCTGAGCGTCAGCCGCAGTGTGTGCGCCGGCCTGCTCGCGCTGCTGCTCGGGTGCGCGCCGGCAGACGGCCCCGATCCGTCGCGCATTGACGGTCTGCGGGTGCTCGCGGTCGCGGTCGATCCGCCCGAGACGACGCCCGGCATGCCGGTCACGATCTCGGTGACCACGGCCCGGGACGCGGCCCCGATCATCAACTGGGCCTGGTGCGCGACGCCCAAGCCCCCGACCGAGAATAATGTGGTCGATCCGGCCTGCCTGGGCAGCGGCGTGGCGGCGATTCAGGCGACCGGACCGATGATCAACGCGACGGTGCCGGCCGACGCGTGCCGGTTGTTCGGCCCCATCAGCCCGGGGCCCGG
>JBNMOZ010000653.1:0-3546 GCA_051276005.1 Bradymonadia bacterium
CGGACATCGGTGATTACTGAGGCGGCCGTTGTGGATGGCGGTGATGATGTCCATCCAGATGCTCATGCCCTCAACGCTGCCGGCGCCAGCAGGCAGCTTCCACTCCCAGTCGACGCGCTCGGCTGGCGCTTTCGCCGTCGGCGCCTTCGCGACCGGCTTTGCGTTCTTGCGCAGCGGGATCCTGCGCAGTCCGATGTCGTGTGGGGCGGGATCACGCTTGCCGTGTCGGCGCAGCGGCAACTCGCGGTCACCGGCGTCATATGCGTCGTCACGGCCATGCTTGAGGCGGCCTTCAACGTACGCATTGCAGGCCCCGCAGCGGGCGCGGACCGTGCGGCCATCGACCTCGGCGTTAACCTGTGAGGCGTGGCACATCGGGCAGACGTGGCCGGTCATGCGACCGTTGGCCACCCCCTCCACCACGTCGTACCAGTCGATGAGAGCCGATTCGTCCATGCCCGCCATGCGTCGATTGCGTGCGCGAGTATAGCGTACCGGTCGGGCGGGTCGAAGGCCCTTGCGCACCGATACGCCTTTTGGCGACCTGCGCAGCTGAGTCGCGTGTATCGCCGTCATGGAACTCCCGCGTCTGCGGGGGCTTTGCGGAAGCTTTCGAGCCACTGCACGCGGCGCCAGCCCAGTCGGTCATCGGGCGGGATTGCCCGCCGTCCAGCCTGCGCAGCGACGGTGGAGGCGCCTGGCAACGGTCCACCGAGCAGGGGCGCGACGCCCAGGCAGACGCTCAGGGCTGCACCAAACAGCAGCGATCGGGGCCGCTCGATTTCGCGTCGAGGCGCCCAGAGGACGGCGAGCAGGCACACCCCAGCCGCGCCGACCACGCCCGTGACCCAGGGCCCGACCGCGACGGGTCCAACGGCGGTCCAGGTCGCGTAGGTTGCGGCGCTCAGGCCAACGATGAGCGCGGGTGAGAGGAACGCGATGACGCCGCCCAACCGGGTGTCGAGCCGGACCAACGCGACGCCCAAGGCCCCGCTGGCGAGCAGCAAAGCGGCGGCGGTGATCCCCAACTCGGCGCGGGTCCCCAGCGCGAGCACGGCGCCCGCCATGGTCACCAAAGCGATGGGCGCGATTCGGCGACCACGCACCATCAAGACCGCGCCGAGGATCGCGACGGTGATGGCCAGCCAGCGCAGGCCCGGCGTGATCAACTGCAGCGTCTCGGGGCACAGCGGCGCGACGAAGCGCATGAGCCCCCAGGTCCACCCGAGCAGACCGGCGCTGCGGGCCGCGCCGGGCAGGAGCAAAGCCGGGATCAGCAGGCCGGCGTAGACGCCCAGAATGACGACCTGCGGGGTGCTGCGAATGGGGGGCAGCGCGTCGAGGCGGCCAATGCCCAGCTGGCTCGCGAGCCAGAGCAGGCCTAGGAGCGCGAGGGCGATGAGGGTGGCGCCGATGATCGTGCGCCGCGGGCCGGCGTGGATCCACGCCGCGGCTGTCCAGGCGAGACCGAGCGCGATGAGCCCGAGTCTCACGTCGACGATGAGGCACGCCGCCAAGAGCGTCGCTGCGAGGCCCGAGCGACCGCGGCCCTGCCCGATGGCGCAGGCGCCCACCGCCGCAAGCGCGACCGTCAATCCGGGGCCGTCGACGCCAACCGCCAGCGGGCCCAAGACCTCGAGCGGCGCGTTGAAGACCCAACGAATGGCCCAGGTGAAAGCGACGGCGCCCACCAGCAGGCCGAGTCCGGCGCGATGGCGAACGAAGGCGACCGCGATGGCGAGGGCGAGCACGGCCATGCCGAGGCTGGGGCCGGCGACCATGGGCGCGATGACCGCAGGCATCGAAGCGACTGGCGTCATCGAGGGCGCGGCGCGGGGGGGGCGATGGGCAAGGCGTCGTCGTATCCGATGGCGAACTGCAGCAGGCGCCGGTCGGTGCCCACCACCGCGAAAGTCGGGCGCTTCTCATCGCCGAACAGGCGCCCCGCTTCGCGCAGGCTGTCCAACGCGATGGGCACCGCGAAGTCTCTGTTTCTTTTAAGGAATCGACGCACGGTGCTGCGGTCTTCGTCGGTGATCGCGATGATCTGCGCGCCGTGCTCTTGGGCGTAGGTTTTGAGCGCGGGCAGCGCGCGCTTGCAGGGCTTGCACCACGTCGCCCAGAAGAACAGCACGGTCAAACGACCCTCGCCGACCCGCGGCAAGGGCACGCTCGTGTCGTACGCCGTCAAGCGCAGCGGCGGCACCATCTCGCCGAGCACCGGCGGCAGCGTGGGCACGGCCAGGCCGGCGACGCGCACCTTCTGTTTGAGCGCGCCGCGCCCGCGGCGGCCCTCGAACTCGATCCACGTGCCCGGGCGCGCGAGCAGCACCCGCTCCACGAAGTCGCCCTTGCCGCGAATCGGCTCGCCGTTCATCGAGAGCAGCAGATCGCCGGGCTCGAGGTTCGACGCGGCAGCGGGGCTGGCTGGCCACAGGCGGGTGACGGTGACGCCCTTAAACCCAGGCCGGTCGCGATAGGCGATGCCCAGATAGCCCGGACGCTGCGCGTCGACGTCGGTCCTCATACGATGCGCGACGACCGGTTGCGGCTTGACCAGCGGCAGCGGCGGCAGGTCTCCGGTCAAATCGGACAGCTCGGGCGCGGGCAAAATGGGCGTCGTCTCGCAGGTCCGAAGCGCGTCGTAGCGGCGCTCCATCTCGCGATCCAGCGCGGCAGGGCCGGCCATGCGGGCGTACAAATAGGCCACCCGCAACGCGACCGCCGAGAACAGATCTGCGCGGCGATCGAGCCGATGTCCAGTGCGCTGCTTGCTGCGCAACGCGCGCAGGCGGGCCTGGGCGGGCTTGGGCAACGCCTCGAACGCCTTCTTTGCCGCCTTGCCCAGCCGAATCTGCGCGGACACCTTGCCTTCGCGGGTGGCGGGGGCCTTGAGCGTCCTCGATCGGCGCGCGGGCTTCTCGGCGAAGAGCGACCGATGCGCTTTGTCAGCGCGGCGCCAGCGATTCGCCCACGCGTCGTTGAGATACTGCGCGTGCAGCATCTGCTCAGCGCGGCTCAAAGCTGCCCCATAGCCGTCCAGCGCGCCCAGCCCGTAGAGCGTCGAAATGTAGGCGATCAGCGACCGCGCTGGATGGTCGGCCGGCGCCTCATGGACCCGCGCATCGATGACGAGATCCACCGGCGTACCGCTCGTCTCGGCGCGATCGCGCAGCGCATCAAACAGCAGGGCGTCGCTGGTCAAATGTGGCGTATCGGGGGTGTCGTCGGTGAGCATCACCTCATCGGTGGCCGCGGCGATGTCGGAGTGGCGTTCGAAGGCCGTCAGCAATCGATGGAAGTGGCCCACGTCATCGCGCCGGGCCAAATCGGAATAGCACCCATACGCGACGCGATCCGGGTTCGCCGAGAAGCTGCCACACAAGTTGCGCCGATGCCGATACAGGTCTGCGAAGCCGCCCGAATAGCACTGCGACATCCACAGAACGACCCGCGCTTCTTCGGGCACGGGGCCCAAATCGGCGAGCAGCTCTTTGGTCGTCCAGGTGTCCTCGCCCCACAAGTTGATGCCGGTGTCGGTGCCGC
>JBNMOZ010000654.1:0-3543 GCA_051276005.1 Bradymonadia bacterium
GATCTGCTTGGGCTTGCTGAGGCCCGACGCGGGCAAGGTGGCGGTGCTGGGCATCGACGCGCGCCGCGATCCCACCGCCATCCGCATGCGACTGGGCTACGCCGCCGAGGGCCCGGGGCGCATGCCCGGCCTGTCAGGCCTCGAGTCGGTCGCCTACGCCGCCGAACTCTGCGGGCTGGGGCGCCGCGCGTCATTGCTGCGCGCCCATGACATGCTCGATTTGGTGGGCCTGGACGAGTCGCGCTACCGCGACGTGGGCACCTATTCGACGGGCATGCATCAGCGGGTCAAGGTGGCGATGGCGCTGGTGCACGATCCCGATCTGGTGCTGCTCGACGAGCCCACCAGCGGCCTGGATCCCAAGAGCCGCGACGCGCTGCTCGATCTGGTCATCCACCTGCGAGATGGCGGTGGACCGGCCGTGCTGCTGTCGACCCACCTGCTCAAAGACGTTGAGCGCACCTGTGACGCCTGCGTGATCATGCAGGACGGCCAGGTGCGGTTCTCGGGTCAACTCGCCGATCTGCAGCTCGCTCGGGCCGCCACCTGGGATGTCCGCCTCGCCGAGCCGTGCCCATCATTGACGCCGGCGCTCGAAGCCATCGGCGCGCGGGTGACCATCGGGCGGCGGGCCGAGCTGCTCGACGTGCGCTTGCCGGCCGACGTCGGTGCTGACGCGCTCTGGCAAATCATTCGTGCCCAAGCCGCGGTGCCGTTTCACGTCGCGCCCCGGGCCGCCAGCCTCGAAGAGGCGTTCCTCGACAAGATTCGCGCTGATCCAAAGCGGGCCCGCTCATGAGCCATGAACCCGAGTCCGCGATCGCCCGACCAGACGCAGCGCTCACCGATACGATCCACGCCGTCGGCTATCGTCGCCTGCCCGAGCAGCGCCGCCGCCGCCCGATCTGGGCCATCGCGCGCACGCTCATCCGCCTCGCGCTCAAGCGCCGCATCACCAAGTTGGCCCTCGTCATGTGCCTCATGGTGCTCGTGGGGCACGGCATCTGGCTGGCGGTGCAACTCATGGGCGAGCGCATCGCGGCTGAGGGCGGCTTCAACCTGGGCGGCGGCGGCTCGTTTGGCGTGCGCGACACCGTCGGGCATGTCGAAGAGGTCATCAGCGCCTACTTGCGCGTGCAGTTCTACTTCACCGTGCCGACCATCGCGGTCATGGCGGGCGGCGCCGTCGCCGAGGATCGCCACGCCGGCGCGTTCGAGCTCTACTTCTCGCGCCCGCTCACCCGCCTCGACTACTGCCTGGGCAAGCTGCTCGGCGCGGCCATCATCCCCGGCGTCACCCTGATCGTGGCCACGATGGTGCTGTGGCTCGCGGCGGTGGGCATCGCGCCCGATACGCTGCGCGGCGGCCTTTGGCACATCGGCCTGCCGGCCTTTGCGGGCGCTGCGCTAGGCACGGTCTTGCTGGCGAGCCTCATCGTCGGCCTCAGCGCGGTCTCTCAGCGGGCGCGCAATGTGGGCGTCGCCTTCGTGACCCTCATGCTCGTCATCGGTGGGATCGCTGAGGGTATGGCCGAGAGTGGCTATGCCTGGGGCGGCTACCTGAGCCCAGAGCGCGACCTGAGCACGGTGGTGAACGCGATGCTCGAGGTGGGCACACCCAGCCTCGCCAACAGCTTCTTCAGCAGCGGATCGCAGTTCAACGCCGACGTGCACACCTCGGCGATCGCGCTGGGCGCCTACGTTGTGTTGGGTCTGAGCGCGCTCTGGATCAGCCTCAGCCGCGAGGTGAAGGCATGAGCCAGAGCATGAGCCAGAGAACAGGACCGATGCTGCGCGCCACCGGCGTCTCGAAGCTGTTTGGCCAGGTGCGGGCCCTCAACGAGATCGAGCTGGCGGTGGGCCCCGGCGTCACCGGGCTGCTTGGGCCCAATGGATCGGGCAAGTCGACGCTGCTCAAGCTCTTCGCCGGCCAGCTGCTGCCCGATGCGGGCGTGGTCGAGCTGATGGGGCGCGATCCGTTCCGCGACGCGGCCTCGCGGCAGCTGCTCGGGCTGTGCCCGGAGCAAGACAAGTTCTACGAAGACCAGACCGGGTACGCGTTCATCGAGGTGCTCACCCGCTTGCAGGGCTTCGACGCCCGCGAAGCAAAAGCGCGCGCTGCGCGGGCATTGGATCGGGTCGGCATGGCCGAGCTGGGCAAGAAGCGCATCGGCGCGATGAGCCGCGGCATGCGCCAGCGCACCAAGATCGCCCAGGCCATCGCCCACGATCCGCCCGTCGTGCTGCTCGATGAGCCGCTGACCGGCGCCGATCCCGTCGCCCGCGCCGATCTGATCGCCCTGGTGCGTTCGCTGGGCGACGAGGGCCGCTGCGTGATCGTCTCCAGCCATGTGCTGCACGAGGTCGAGGCGATGACCCACGAGGTCATCTTCATTCGCTTCGGTCGCCTGCGTGCCCATGGCGATGTGTTCCGGCTGCGGGGTCTGCTCGACGAGCCGTACCGCATCCTGATCGAGGTGAGCGATCCCCGCGCGCTGGCGACCGCGCTGCTCGCCGACGCCGCCATCGAATCGGCCCGCGTCGAGGGCGACAACGGCCTCGCGCTCACCTGCACTGCGCTGGGCGCTGCGACCCAGGCCTGCCATCAGGCCGCGCATCGGCTGGGCCTGACCCTCGATCGCTTCTCGTCACCCGACGCCGATCTCGAGAGCCTGTACCGCTACCTGATGGAGTCGGATCGATGACCGGCCAGACCCCACCCGCCGGCCATGGCCTGCCCGCCGGTCATGGCCTGCCCGCCGGTCATAGCCTGCCCGCCGGACACACAGTGCGTTCAGCGATCGTGTGGTTCCAGTTTCACCTCGTTCGCACGTTTCGGCGGCGCTCGTTCTGGCTGGCTGCGATCGGCGTCTTCGGCTTCGTGATGGCGCTGCGCCTGTTCGCCGGCGCCCCCGCCCGGATCGTCGCTCAGGGCCTGATCGGTCAGGTTGGGCCGCTCGCCACGCTCTTCTTCTGCACCGGCGTGATGCGGCAGGAGATCGAAGACCAAACGCTCACCTACAGCTTCAGCCGACCCGTGCGGCGCGGCGCGTTGTATATGGCGCGGGTGCTCGCGGCGAGCATGCCGGTCGCGGCGCTCGTGTGCCCGGCGGCCTTCTGGCTGGGGCTTGATCTGGGGCCACAGACGGCCACGCGATACGGCATCGCGGCGCTCTTGGGCGTCGCAGCGTACGGCGGGCTCTTCGCGCTGGTGGGCCAGCTGATCCGGTGGCCCACCTGGATCGGCTTGGCGTTTTTGCTGTTCTGGGAGGCGGGCGTGAGCATCGTGCCGGGCTTCCTCGGCAAGATGACCCTCGTGACCCACGCGCGCTCCGTCGCGGGCCTCGACTTGTCTATCAACCTGGGCCGCTTCGGCAATATGTTCGAGCCGCCCACGACGGGCACGTCAGCAGCCGTGCTCATCGGCGTCGCGATGGTCTCGCTCTGGATCGGCGGATGGTTGGCGGGCCGCCGCGAGTTTCGGATGACGCGCTAAGCGCGGTCCGACAGGCCAAGACGAAGCTACTCGTCGGGTTGGCAGTA
>JBNMOZ010000655.1:0-3532 GCA_051276005.1 Bradymonadia bacterium
GCAAGATCCCCTGGAGTTCTACGTCGTCGCGCTGGAGTTGCCCATCGAGGCGCGAACCACCTTCGACGACATTGAGGCGTTCCTTCAGATCACCATTCGCACCAGCAGCCTCTGGGTGGTCGACGAGTCCGATACCCACACTGACAGCGCCTTCGGTGGCCTTCTCTCGGTCGGCCTGCGCTTCTACGGGCTGGGTCTCTCGGCCGGAACCGTTGCGGGAGCGCTGGTCACCGGCTCGTCTGGCGAGCTGACCTACCGAATCCGCCTCGATGAAGAGCCACCCGCGCGGCCTGCCCGCCGTCGGGTCGCGCCGCCTGCGCGTCGTCGGGTGCCGCCCACGCCTAAGCCGGCCTCAGCGCCCCCCGCCCAATCGCGATCCGAGATCGTCAATGAGCCAGCGGCGCCCGTCACAGACGAGCCGCAGCCGTCGACCCCATCGCAACCCTCGGCCCCATCCGATCCCTAGACCGTCCAGGTTGAGAGCCTACTCGCCCATCAGCCCGTCGAAGCGACCGGCGGCCTCCTCAAACTTCGTCAGCATCGCGCCGCGGTTGATCTCGATCACCTCGAGCATCGAGGCCTCGACCGACGCCCCGCCCTCGTCGGCCTTGATCAGCCCACGCAGCGCCGCAAACGTCAGGTCGGCGCTCTGCATCGGCGCCAGGCTTTCATAGGACCGCAGCTGCCATCGCTGGCGCAGCGCGGGCAGAGCCTCGCCGTTGTCCCGCATGGACCGGGCGATGAGCGCGTCGCTGCAGACCGCTTCGCGGGCGATGGCCCGCACAAAGCCGGCGGGCGTTGGCTTGGCTGTACGCAGCGCGGGCCAGATCGGCACCCCGCGCGCTTTGGCCCAGCGCGCCACACTCAAGGTCGCCTCGAGGCCGATGAACGTCAGGAGCATCGATCCCCGTTGGCGCAACGCGGCCGCCACAGAGAGCACCGCCTTGGCCCGGTCGATGCACTACCATGGTGACGACGAGCCCGCGGGTGCTGCGCACTGGCTCAACGCCCGATCGTGACGCTGAAGACCCGCGCGTCGCCCTCATTGGGTTCGCGCACGAAGCTGCAGACCTTCAAATGCATGTCGAACAGGCCGCCTGACGGGCGGCGCAGCTTGACCTTCGATTTGGCGATCATGCGGCTGACGACGCAGCGCCCGAAGCGCGGATGCAGGAGGACGTCGCCGGTGACCAGCGTGGGCGTCGCGTCGAAGCCCAGCTCGTCTGGGCTCGGGCTGCCTCCCCGACCCACCGTTCGGCTCGCGGCGACCGCGGCGCCCCACCCGCCCGTCGTCCCGGCGGCCGGGCTGAGCGTCGTTTGGGGGCTCACCGCGGCGCTGCGCGCCGTAGGCTCTGTCGATCGGGGTGCCCGCTGCAGCGCGCCGGCGTTCTTGCTCGCCGCGACCGCCGCGCCCCATCCACCGCCGGGCTTGGGCGCAGGCTTGGGCACGATCTCGGCCGCCGTGTCGCTCAGGTCGATGTGCGGATTGTCGTCTCGCGCTGATGTTGCCGCTGTGCTCGCAGTCGGCGTCGGCACAGTCGGCATCGGCACAGTCGGCGTCGGCACAGTCGGCGTCGACCGAGTCGGCTTCGACCGAGCCGCGGGTCTGCGTCCAATGGCCTTCGGGCGGGCCCCGGGGGTTGCGCGTAAGGCCGACGCCGCGGGCTTTGCAGTGACGGCAGGCGCCGCGACGGCGCCCATCGACAGGGCTGCCGGCAGCAACTGCACGCGCACGCCGCCACTGCGGGCCGCCTCGACCTGACCGGCGACCATACGCGGCAGGCCCTGATCGACCCACGAGACGACGCCATGCAGCGCGACGTTGCCGTTGTCGATCGTCGCGGTGGCCTGCACCAACCAGGTCGGCGCGGTCAGAATCACCGGGGTCGCGTCGGGCCCCGGGCGGACGGTGGCCCCCCGCAGCGCGCCGACCAGCAGCGCCATGCCCCGCTCGATCCCGCGGTGCTCACACAGATCGGCGATGCCCTTAAGCAGGTCTTCGTCGGGGTTGATCAAGCCGTCGGTACTGGGCAAATCGCCTGCGGGCATGCTCTTGGTCTCCTCACGCAGTCTTCGATACCCGCCTTCGATACCGAATCTGGGCGCCGATTGCGACCGTCTGTCTGCCCTTGACGGATCAGCGGCGGCTGAACAGGCTGCCGAAGATGCCGGTGTCTTTCTTAGCGCTGCTCTGATCGCTCTCGAGCTGGTCGAGGCCGGCACGGGCGTCGGCGTTGCCGCTGTTGATGGCCAGCGCCTTGCCGAAGGCGCGCACGGCCTGATCGTGGCTGGTGATCGCCTGATACATGCGCCCAAGCAACACGTAGCCATCATCGCGCGACGCATCGCTCTTGAGCGCCTCACGCGCCAACTCGACCGCCTGAGCCCGTGTCCGTCGATCCGTGTCTGGCGCGAGCGCGAACGTCGCCCACGCGAGGTACACCTGATAAATTGCCTGATGCGGATCTTGAATCGCAGCCCGCTCGAAGTACAGGCGGGCGCGGTCCATCGCCTGGTTGGCCTTGCAAATACGCCCCAGCTTGAAGTCCAACTCCGCCGTGACCAGATCGGTGCCCTTTGCCGGCTGGATGGGCAGATTCAGAGCATCGTACGTGCGGCGACGTTGCGGATTGGTGAGCGCCTCGCCCGCCTTCTCGACCACCGTGAAGAGCGCCCGTGCAGCGCGCTCGATTTCGGGATTCCCGTCCGTCGCCGCCTGCGTGAGCGTGCGCATCAGGCGGGCCGCGGCCTCGCTGATGCTCGCGCGGTTCGCCGTCAACGCCACATCCAGCAGCGCGTAACTGTTCTCTGCCGCCTCAAGCCGAGCCAACAGCGCGCGCGGCGTCTCTTCATGAGCCGACGCCGGACCGGGCTCGTCCGAAGGC
Source organism: Bradymonadia bacterium (assembly GCA_051276005.1). Lineage (GTDB taxonomy): Bacteria > Myxococcota_A > Bradymonadia > UBA7976 > UBA1532 > JBNMOZ01. The sequence continues at coordinate 2,886 of JBNMOZ010000655.1, forward strand.
GTTCGGCCTCGCGCTGCAGGCCCATTCGACTGGGGCCCATTCGACTGGGGCCCCCGCGACTGGGGGCCCCGCGACTGGGAGCCCCGCGACTGAGGACCCCGCGTATCTGTGTTCCTCGCGACCGGCGCGCGGGAGGCCGACCCGGGGATCTCACTGGTGCCGTCCTCTCGCCGCGTCCCCGCGCGACGGATGCCGCCGGAATGCGCCCCCGTTGGCCGCAGGATCTTTTGGCTGCCGGTCGCGGTCCGCTCGTCCACGCGCAGCGCGCGATAGCTGCCGCTCGTCCGCCCAGCGTCCGGGCGGCGCGTGTTGCCCGAATCAGGGCTCGGGCGCCGCGTTGAGCGAAGAGCGTCGACGGGGACGGGTCCGCTGGGGCGGGCGTTCACGGTGGCGCTCGTCACTCGGGCTCGAGTCCCAGACACGCCGGCGGCCTTGGTGACGGATGCATAGGTCAGGCAGCTCATCGACTCCAGCGCGCGCATGACCCTCAACGTGCAGATCAGACCCAACGGGCTGGTCGCGAGCACTTCGCCGAGCGACCGCGATCCATCACAGGCTTGCGCCACGACGAGCTCATCGCGATATTCGCGGAGCATCGTCGTGTAGTCCGCCAATAGCGCGGTGGCCCGCCGCGCTGTGGGGGACCG
>JBNMOZ010000656.1:0-3530 GCA_051276005.1 Bradymonadia bacterium
CGAGGCCTGCGCGTCCCCGACGCCCGCATCGGTGACCTCGGCGTCGGGTGCTGTGCTGGGATCGGTCGCAGCGCCGGCGTCGGGTGTGGCGCCAAAGTCGGGCGCAGCGCCGGCATCAGGCGGGGTTTGAGATGGGGGCGCCTGGGGCACCGTCGCGATGAGCGAGCCGGTCCATCGACGCTCTGCTGCGGAGGGCGGGGCTTCGCGAATGCGGGCCGCGCGTATCTTGCTGATGGTCTCCGCGCGCGTCTCGAGGGTCTTGGCACGGGCCTGCCAGCCCGCCTCGCTCTGGGCGCGCTCGCGAAGGTCCTTACGCTGCTCTTTGAGGGTGTCAAGACGGCGCTGAAGCTGGTCGCTGCGGGTGGCAGCGCCGATCGCCGGCTCGATGGTGGGTTTGGCCTCGGCTTGGGACCAGGCCGGACCGCCGAGGGCGATCAGGAGCGGGGCCACGATCATGATCAGGCCCGCGCGCATATTCATCAGGGGGCGTCGCTGGCGGGCGCGTCGCTCGTGGGCATGTCGGGTGCGACCGGGGCCGGCGCGTCACTGGGCACGGCCGGCGCGGGCGGCACCAAAGGGATCTGCCCGTCGGGCGTCAGCGCAGGGCGCGCGCCGGGCAGGCGGTCCTTCGCTGAGGGGCCACCGCCGTAGCGGCTGCCCAGCTCGTCAATGGCCTTCAAAGTGCCCTTCACATCGCGCAGACGCTGCCGTCGCTCGCCCTCGCCGATGGTCCGGCCGCCGCGGCTTTGCAGGTACGTGAAGTACTCGCTGTCGAGGCGCATGATCGGGCGCACGCCCTTGCCGATAGCCGTCCGATAGGAGTCGAGCGTCTGATAGAACGAGTAGAACTCGGCATCGACGTCGTAGGCCCGCGTGTAGATGCGGGCGGCGACCGCGTCGGCCTCACCCTCGATCTCACGCGCTTGGCGGCCCGCCTCGGAGCGGATGATGCGCAGGTCGCGCTCCATCTCACCGGCGATCGAGGCGCTGAGGCCGCGACCCTGTGAGCGGTACTTTTCGGCGATCTTGTTTCGCTCGGTGATCATGCGTCGATAGATCGTCTGGCGCACGTCGTCGATGTAGTTGAGGCGCTTGATGCGCACGTCGCGCAGCTCGATGCCGAACTCCTCGCGGATGATCTTCGTCGCGCGATTAGTGATCAGCTGCTGGATCGCTTCGCGGCCTTGCACGATGCGATAGAACAAGTCGTCTTCACCCGAGGTGGCGCCGTCCTTCTTGACCTCGCCCTGCTCGTCGAGGTTGACCGACTCGCGCCGCAATCGCTCGATGATCGCGCCCTTGCGATCGGAGCGTACGATCTCGATGAGGATGTTTTCGGTCACCGCTTGGCGCACCGTTGAGTCGATGACGTCGTCGAGCCGGGCTTGCGCCGAGTTGACGGTGCCCACCGACTCGAGGAACGTCTGCGGATCGACGATGCGCCAACGTGCAGTCGTGTCGATCTCGATGAACTTCTTGTCTTTGGTGGGGATCTCGCTCTTGCGGCCATCCCAGCGAATCAGCCGCTTGTCGAAGACATGCAGCGTGCGCCAGGGCCACTTGAACTGGAGGCCCGCCTCGGTCTGGACACCGACTGGCTTGCCGAACTCGGTCAGCACAACCTGCTCGGTCTCCGAGATGACGTAGAAGGACTGGGTGGCGAACCACACCAGCGCCACAAGGCCGACGAAGAGCCCGACCTGCTTGCCAACAGTCATTTCAGACCCCCCTTGCCGCCGACATTGATGAAGGGCAACAGGCCCTTATCTTCGGGGTTGATCAGGATGATCTGGTCCATCTTCGGCAGGATCTCGTTCATGGTCTCAAGGTACATGCGGCGTCGCGTGACGTCGGGCGCCTTGAGGTACTCTTCATAGACCTTGGTGAACTTGACCACGTCACCCAGCGAGCGGTTGATGCGCTGGCTGCGGTAACCCTCGGCCTTTTGGATGCGCTGCTTCGCAAAGCCTTCGGCGGTCGGGATCTGCTTGTTGACCTCGCGTCGGGCTTCGTTGACCAGCTTCTCTTTGTCTTGCAACGCCTTGTTGACGTCGTTGAACGCGGCCTGGACCGACTCGGGCGGGTTGACGTTCTGCAGCTGCAGCGCGACCACCTTGATGCCGGTCTGATACAGGTTCATCTTCTCTTGCAGCTGAGCCTCGACCTGGCTCTCGATCTCGGAGCGTCCAACGGTGAGCACTTCGTCGACCGTGCGATCGCCAACGACACTGCGCATGATCGACTCGCTCATGTCGCGCAGCGTCTTGACGGGCTCTTCGTTCTTGAAGATGTAGAGTTTGGGCTTGACGATGCGGTACTGCACGACCCACCCCACGTCGGCGACGTTGAGATCGCCGGTGAGAATCAGCGCCTCCTCGGGGAAGCGCTTGCCGGAGTACTGGCTCTGCTTGCCCGACTGAATCGTGCGAAAGCCGAACTCCTCCTTGTGCACCGTCTTGGTGGCGACGCGTTCGACCGTGTCGATCCCGAAGGGGATCTTCATGTGAAAGCCCGGCTGCACAGTCGAGCTGTACTCGCCGAAGCGCAGCACGACGCCCTCTTCTTCGGGCGCGACCGTGTAGCCCACGGTGAAGACCAGCCCGGCGACAATGGCGAGAGCCGCGACGCCGATGATGATCTTCTTGACCTGGCCGGGGTCGAATTGCGGTGCCTTGCTGGCCCAATCACTGGGCCCGCCGCCACCGCCGCCTCGTCCGCCGCCGTTGCCGCCGCGTCCGCCATTACGGGACGAGTCGTCTTCAAATGGATCCCAGGGCAAGGGTGCTCCTTCGCGAAGGTGAGCCGGGCTTTGAACCCGGCGGGCGAGACCGCCCATCAGTATGCCGGATCGCCATCGTGGCGTCCCGCTCTACGCGCTGCCTGTGCGCGTCTACTCTCGCTGTCGCCACCCGCGCCAGCGGCACGAGCTCGGAGATCAATGAGAGTCGCTCGGTATGTTGCACTTCTCGTCGTTTTGTCAACCGGTTGCGCAGCATTGCCCCCGGCACCTGAGCGCGGACTATACGTAGATCTGCGTCAAGTTGTCGCGAGTGCCGAACGCCTCGACTGGGTCATAGACGAGCTCGAGGTCGCCGCATTGCGGCCCGACATCATGCGCAGCGCCTGTTTGACGGCCCCCGCTGAGCGTCTCGCTCTGCAGGCTTGGATCGGTTCTCAGGTCGCCGAGTTGGGCGGTCCCTCCGCGGCAGCCTTCATCAACGCAGGAGAAGATGCGCCAAAGCTCGGGCAGATTCAGCACCTCGAACGAGTGGGCTTGCTGCTCGCCGCCGCCGAGACGTCGGTCAAGCGCTGCCCCTATTGGCTGGCGGCCGAGAAGAACTTCGCCGGCGTGCACGCCGACGCCGATCGCTGGGTGCTGCTCGCCGAGACCATGCCCTCGCTGCAAATTCTGCTGGTCGAGGGCGTCGCGACCCGCATCGGCGGCGCTGGCCTGGGTCGAATACTGCTGGGGCGGGGCATCAGCCACCGACTGACCCTGGCGGCCGGGTTCGAGACTGGGTTGGCCAGCG
>JBNMOZ010000657.1:0-3525 GCA_051276005.1 Bradymonadia bacterium
CGACCGCCGAGATCGCGGTCCTGGGCCCCGATGGCGCGGTGAAGATCATCCATCGCCGCGCGCTCGCCGCGGCCGAGGATCCTGCCGCGAAGAGCGCCGAGTTGGCCGCCGAATACCGCGAGACCTTCGCCAACCCATTCCGGGCGGCCGAGCTGGGCTACATCGACGCGATCATCCACCCGCGCGACACCCGCAAGCGCCTGATCACGGCCCTTGAGATGCTCAAGGATAAGGTGCAGCCGCTGCCCACCAAGAAGCACGGCAACATCCCGCTGTAGGCGGCGATCCTCCAATCAAGGGGCCGGCCACCGCCCGATCGGGCGCGCTGGCACCCGGCGGCGGCACCTGCAATGCTCGGCGCCCACGCACCACCGCTGGACGCGTCATGACCTGCGCTCGCTCTCCCCGCCGCCGCCGCTACACCCCGCCTTCGCTGTGCGCGCTGAAGAGCGATCTGCGCATATGAAGCGGGTCGGCGTCATCGGTGGGCTTGGGCCGGGGGCCACGGTCGACTTCTTCGCGAAGATCGTCGCGCGCACCGGGGCGAAGACCGATCAAGACAACCTGCAGATCCTGATCGACAACAACCCGCACTTCCCCGATCGCAATCGCGCCCTCGCCGGCACCGGACCCTCGCCGGGGCCGGCGCTCGCGGCGTCGGCGGCTGGCCTGGAGCGGGCTGGCGCCGACTTCGTGGTGATGGTCTGCAACACCGCCCACGCCTGGCAGGCCGAGATCGAGGCCGCGCTGACGGTGCCCTTCCTGTCGATCGTCGACCTGACCGTCGCGGCCACCCCGGGCAAGTGTATCGGCCTGCTCGCGACGAGTGGATGCATCAGCGCCGGGCTCTACCAGCGCGCGTTCGCCCCGCGGGCGGTGCGGGTGGGCGACGTCGACGCCTTCATGGCGCTGGTGTATCGCATCAAGACCGGCGACGTGGGCCCGGCCGTGCGCGCGCAGATGCGGCACATCGCGATGCAGCTGGTCGATGACGGCGCCGATGTCTTCGTTGCCGGCTGCACCGAGATCGCCCTCGCCCTCGACGCGGCCGATCTGCCGGTGCCCTTCATCAGCTCAACCGATGTGCTCGTCGATGCGACGATTCGGTACGCCAAGGCGGTCAACCCCGCGCCAGCGCCCTCGCCCGCGTCGACATGATCCAAAAGCGAATCGAGACGACGACGCTGACCACCGCCAGCCCCGTGGTCAGCCCCCACCAAAGACCTGCCGGACCCATGCCGCGGTCAAAGGCCAGGTGACATCCGATCGGCATGGCGATGGCCCAATGCCCGATGATGGCCGCGCCCATCGGGAAGGTGGTGTCGGCGAGCCCGCGCAACGCGCCGCCCATGACGGCCTGGATGCCATCGAAGATCTGAAACGCCCCGGCGATGACCAGCAGCGGGACCGCGACCGCGACGACGCTCGCGTCGGTGGTGACCCAGCGGGCGAGGGCGTTGGGGAACAGCGTGAAGGCGCTCGCTGAGAGGCACATGACCCCCGCGCCCAGACTGACGCCCACCAGGCCCGCGCGCCGCGCCGATAGCCCATCATCGCGGCCAATCGCCTGGCCGACGCGCACCGACGTCGCGCTGCTGATGCCCAGGCAGAAGGTGAAGCTGAAGGTGGCCAGCTGCAGGGCGACCTGATGGCCCGCGACAGCGACGGTGCTGAAGCGCGCCATGAGCACCGAGACCACGGTGAAGATACCGACCTCGCCGACCAGCGCGACGCCGATGGGCGTACCGATGACGAGCTGCCGTCGAATGCCGCGCAGGGTCGCCTTCACGGCACCGGCGGGGCGTGGCCGGCCCCGAATCACCCACACGAAGTACACGCATTGCACCGTCGCGACGATGCTCGAAGCCAGGCCAATGCCCCACACACCCATGCCCGCGAAGCCGGTCTGCCAGTCGAGCCCGATCCACCCCAAGAAGTCGTCGCCAGCGCCCAAATAGCCACTCGCCGGGATGTTGACGAGGTTGATCAGGATCACCGAGACGAGGATCGGCCGGGTGCGATCGTAGGCCTGCAGGTAGCCGCGTTGCGCCACCACCATCAACGACGGCAGCGTGCCCGGCAACCGAGCGAGCAGGTACGCCATCGCGGCGTCAATGGTGGGCTCGGTGGCGCCGACGGCGTCCAGCGCCTGCGGGCTGTAGTGCCAGGCGAGCGCCATGATGGGCCCGGTCAGCAGCACCGAGACCGCGATCGCGTTGTTGAGGCCGCGTCGCGCCGCCGCGTGATCGTCGGCCCCGACGGCCTGCGCCGCGATGGGATCAAACCCCATCAAGATGCCCACGCCGATGACGAGGAACGCGAAGTACAGCGCGTTGCCCAAGCCGACCGCGGCGATGGGCACCGGCCCGAGTCGACCCGCCACCATGGTGTCGACCAGGCCCAGGCCCTGCGCCCCAGCGAAGGCGATCGCCAATGGCAGGCCCAGTCGGACTGTCTCGCGCGTCTCGAGTCGCCAGGGTGTCCAGCGGCTCATGAACACCGACAGCTGGTCGGTCCGCACATGAAGAGAGGCATTGCGCTCCTGGGGCAGAGATGCGGCGGATATGCCACGCGGGTTGTCGGCCGCGCTACTGCATTCGTGCCCGTCGACGCAGCAGGCCCGCCAGCAAGAGCACCCAGCCAGCGACGCCCGGTCTGCCCGGCTCCTGACGACATCCATCGGCGATGGGCGGCGCGTCGGTGTCCATGTCACGCGGCGCATCCGGGGTCGCCATCGCGTCGGCCACCGCAGAATCACTCAACGCGTCGGTCGCCAGCGCAGGGCCGCCGTCTGCTGTGCCTCCGCCGTCTGCTGTGCCGCCACTGTCGAGCAGCGCCGCGTCGAGCAGCGCCGCGTCGAGCAGCGCCGCGTCGAGCAGCGCCGCGTCGCGCAGGCTGCCAGCATCGATCGCCCCCATGTCTGTCGAGGTCGGCTGGCAAACCCGCGGGCGATCGGGCCAATGCGCATGCCCCCCGCAGCGCCAGCCTGCCGGGCACGTGTCGCGGCACCATTGACCGCAGATGCCGTCTGGCAAGCAGACGCCAGAGCCACAATCCGTCGCCCAGTCGCAGTCCTCTCCGAGCGCGGCCCCGCCGGGCGGCAGGCACGTCCGCGGCAAATCGACGGCGTCGAGCGCACAGACCTGGTCGGCCGCACAGTCTGCGGGCCCTGCGCAGGGCAGGCTGCAGCGCGCGTCGCCGGGGAAGACCACACAGCGTGCGGGTCCAGCACATTGAAACGGGCCCCAACACGGCGCGCCGGCGACCCGTCCGCCGCCGTCGCCGCAGAAGCCGTGTCGCGGCACGCACGCCTCCCCGCCGCTCAGCAGACCCACGCAGACGTCATCGGCGTCGCAGCCGCCGGCGCACGCGCGCGCACAGAATGCACGGTCGCCCTCATTGAAGCGCTGCAGGCAGAGACCGCCAACGCAGTCGGCCGCAACCGCGCATTGATCGCATGCGCGCCCCTGCCCCACCGGCGCTCCGTATAAGAACCGCAGTCCGCGCCGGTCGTCCTCCGCGAGG
>JBNMOZ010000658.1:0-3525 GCA_051276005.1 Bradymonadia bacterium
CGGGGGCCAGGCGCGGGTCTAACAGCGGGTGGTCGCGAACATCGATCCAGGTCACCTTCGACGGGAAAACTCGCCTCGAAGACACTTTTTCTGCGACACGCCCGCCGAGCGGCCGATGGGAAGGCACACCCCCAACCCAGGAGGCCGCCATGGCCTGGCCATTTCGCCGAATCCCGAGCGCCCGCATCGCCTTCGAGATCGTGCATCGCACCCGTGACGGGCGCTTCGCCCTCGCGCCCAAACGACAGCTCGTCAAAGAGTGGATCGGCATCCTCGCCGTCGCCTGCGCCCGCTGGGGCGACGTGCAGTTGCACCAAGTCTGCACGCTGAGCAACCACGTACACATGATCGTCTCGGTCAAAGGCGACCGGCCCGTCAATCAGCTGGCCCGTTGGACGAGCTTCGTGTTCGGCAACACCGCGCGCGTGAGTCACGCGGTGCACGGCAAAAAGGGCATCCGCGGACCCGTGTGGGACCACCGCGCCTTCCGGCTGATCCCGATCGCCGACGACGCCAGCCTGCGCAAGAAGGTCAAGTACCTGATGGCCCAGGCCACGAGCGCACATTTGGTCGCGCGGCCCAACAAGTGGCCGGGGCTCAACAGCATCGACGCAGTGTGTCGGGGGGCGCTGCTCAAGGGCTTTCGGGCCAACGCTGCGCTGCGCCGACGCGCCAAGAACCAGGGCGTGCCGCTCGAGTCGATCGCCGAGCGCAAGACGCTGACGCTCGCCCCACTGCCGAGCCAGGTAGACTGGACGCCGCACGCCCGGCAGCGCTGGTACCGCGACATCGAAAAGGAGGTCATCGCCGAGGCCGATGCGGGCAACGCGGGCATCCGCTTGCCGACGATCGCGGCGCTGCGGGCCGCCGATCCGATGCAGACCAGGCCGCTGCCACGAGATGTGGATGGCCCACCCAAGATGCACGTCGATCCGGCGAACCATGCGGCGAAGCGCGAGTGGCAGATGGCCACGCGAGCATTTGTGAATGCGTGGCGCGAAGCGCTGGCGCGCTGGTTGGCCGGCGCGGTGCCGTGCTTCCCACGCGAGGGCTGGGTGCCGTTTGGGGGGTGCAGCGTGCCGCGGGAGTGATGGCGCGCGGCTGATCGCAATCTGCGACTGATTGAGAACGGCGAGCCGCGCGGCGGCAGTCTTGAGGTGCGTCCGCGGATGCGGGGTCGATCAGGGATAGAGGGCTTTTGGCGGGTCGCAGAACGAGCGCGGGTGGAAAATGGCGCCTATGGAAGCGATTCAGGCCAAGTTGCGGATGACCGCGCGGTCACGATCGAAGGGTTCGCCATCCGCCAAGCGTTACGCACGCCTTCTTGTGAAAGTTCGCACGCCTTCTTGTGAAAGTTGGTCCAACTCTTACTGAAAGTTGGTCCAACTCTTACCGCCAACTCGCCAAGCGTCACGCACGCCTTCTTGTGAAAGTTGGTCCAACTCTTACCGCCGCACAACTCTCACCGCCGCAACTCTCACCGCCGCCCGCCTGATAGACCTCGCAACGCTCAACTGGTACCGTATCGACACATCGACCCGCGAGGATCTCACCCATGAAGCTGTCTCTCTTTGCAGCCTTGATCGCTGCATGTGTGCTGCTCCCGGCGTGTGACGACGCAGACAATGCGGCCTCGATAGATGCCACCGCGCCAGACGCAGACACTGACATGGGCGACCCCGAGGCGCCGCTGCCGCTGACGCGCGGATCACGCTACTGCGAGGTGCTGCTGGTCCGCATGGGCCGTGGCATCCTGACGGCCGAGGCCTGGGGCACCCAGGGCTTGAGTGACTGTCCGGCGGCGGATTGGGAGGCGCTTGATGCCGACGTCATCAAGGCCGAGACGGGCGCGAGCTTGGTCAAGCTCAACGGCCCGCGCTACTGGTTGCCGAACATGACCACGGAAGTCGCGCCCGCGGCCGATCGCCGCCTCTTTGGCCAGTTGGAGATGCGCCTGCTCGCGACCCTCGAGCTCGACCCCAACGCCCGCGGCCAGACGCACTACATCGAACGCACAGCCCGACGCACCAGTGACTTCACGTTCGACGCGGGTGAGCGCGTCTATGATCTGACCGCACCCAATGGGTCGGTGTATGTGATGCAGGCCTACGCTCAGATCGTCGATGCGACGCTCACGGAGCCTGATCTGACCGACCTGGGAGCGCGGTTGGCGTTGCCGGAGGGCTGGGGGTATTCGACGCGGGTCCTCGATGAGGCGCTGGTCGCGATCGCCGATGGTGAGGCGATCGTCGTGCTGGATGAGCTGGAGAATGCCTATCAGCGGGTGATCGTGGGGGCGGAGTAGATCAGACGATTACGCCCAGCTCATGCCTCGCGCAGCCGCACGATCGCGACGGCGAGCTGCCGCAGGCGTACGGGCTTGCTGAAGTAATCGTCGACGCCCGCGGCGAGGCAGCGGTCTCGGTCACCCGGAATCGCGAGCGCGGTGATCGCGATGATGGGGATACCCACGGTCACCTCGGACCTGCGCAGGGCCTTCGTCGCTTCGATGCCATCCAAGGCCGGCATCTGAATGTCCTTGATGATGACCGCCGGCAGCACGTCGCGCGCCAGCCCCATGGCCTCTTCCCCGTTGTGCGCGCTTGCCAGCGCATAGCCTGCGCGGGACAAATCCATCATCCGGACGTCGACCTTGTTGTCGTCGGCCAGCAACAGCGAAGGCGGCTTGACGCCGATCCGCGCCATTGGGATCGCCGTCGACATCGACTCGGGCTCATCGAGAGGCTCGGCCGTCGTCGAGTCGGCCGACCAGGGCAGCCGAACCGTGAAGATGCTGCCGCGCCCGACGGCGCTGTCGACCAAAGCCGAGCCGCCATGCAGCTTGACCAGCCGGTGGACCAGCCGGTGGACCAGCGACAGGCCAAGACCGGTGCCCGTGTGTGCTCGACTCAGTCGACTGTCCACCTGCACGAAGGGCTCGAACAAATACTTCATGTCGTCGGAGGCGACGCCGATGCCGTCATCCCGAACGCGAATCAGCGCTGCATCTTCGCGCGGTAGCGCCTCGGTCTCGAGCCACACGTTCCCGCCCTCTTGGGTGAACTTGATCGCGTTGCTCAGCAGGTTCGCGAGGATCTGCTTGAGGCGTTTGGCGTCCGCCTGCAGGTCTGTAGCGCTGGATCATAATTGGTCCTCAGCCTGTCCTTCTTGGCCCGCGCGGCCTCTCGAAGCAGCCGCACAGTCGCGTCGCAGAGCGTGTCGGCATCGAGCTCTTGAATGTTCAGGGAGATCTTTCCGGCCTGGGCCTTCGAGATGTCCAACACGTCATTGATCAGCTCAAGCAAGTGCCGGCCCGAGTCCGCGATATCAGTGACCGCACTCACGACCTGGGGGTCCATGGGACCGAAGGCATGTGCTCTGAGCCCCTCCGAGAGGCCCAAGCCAACGGCGCCCGCCGGCGCAGCGCCGCCTGGCCACCGACGCGTCCACCGCGACACACCGCGTCACAGCTGTTGATCCCCGGCCAATGCGCGGGCCGCGCGACCAGGCCGGCCGCGGTCGCCT
>JBNMOZ010000659.1:0-3523 GCA_051276005.1 Bradymonadia bacterium
TTTGGCGGCTGGCGGTTCATGTGGCGCTCACTGCCCCGCATCACCGATCGGGTCGCGCGCGACGATCTCAGGGCCGTGACGGCGGGGGTCGCCGGCTGCGCCGTGCTGCTCTTGTTCAGCGACGCGATCTACTCGCTGCCCGTGATCGTGGTGTTCTGGTCGGCGATGGGGCTGGGCATCGGCATCGCGCTGACCCAGCGGACGGGCCCAAAATCGATGTATCGCCTGGTGCACTTCCGCCATAAGCTTTAGCGTCTTTCAAAGTCGCGGTACTCGGCCTTCGGCCTGCGCTCCGGGACTCTCTCCCTGCGGGAGGCGGGACATCCACATCGGGGCGCGTCGTGGGTCGTATCGCGATTGGTTTGATGGCGGTCCCCATCGAAGACTTGGCGGCGTTGGCTGGATCCGCCTGCAACGGCCGATTCCCCCCCCGCCAGCCCCAATGCCCATAGGGGCAGGTTTCCCCGGAGCCCATCGCAGACAGCCGCGGATGCAGCACATCACCCACAGGCGCACCCGCGTGGCCGTGGCTGGCGTTGATGTTGGGATTGGAGGCGCCGCCGACTTCGTCGCGATCTGCGACTGCCTTCGGCCACGTCGGCGGGCGGATGAGGCGGGTCAGCGGTGAGCGAGCACCGCGGCCTTGAGAGAGCCTAGCGGCTCGTCCAGACGGTGCGCTCCCAGCCGGCGTTGCCGTTGAGGATCGTGGCGCCGCAGCGGTAGCCGCTGCTGATGCGCCCGCCGCTGGTGTGCCAGCACATGCGGCGCTCGGGGCGATCGCGCCCGGTGTCGCAGGAGTTGCGCGACACGCCGGTGCCCGGCTCGACGAAGCCCATGCTGTAGCTGTCGTTGAAGTACCAGTCCACGCCGTTATGCGAGTTGAGCACGTTGCCGCGGGCGGTGTCTTCGAAGACCTCGCCGCGCTCGCCCATGGCCAGCAGCGTCCAGTTGGCCTGACCGACTGGGCGGCAACCCATCATCACGAACTCGCCGTCGCAGGCCGCCAGCACGCCCGCGACGGGCGCGACGCTCTCGTTGTAGCGGTCGTTATGGCAGACCTCCCAGCCGCCGAGCAGGTTGTCGGGGGTGTTTTCGCGGATGCCTGCGAAGGCGAACAAGCCGCCGCAGAAGCCATCGATGCACTCCACGCCGTCACCACACACGCGGCCGCACTGCCCGCAGTTGTTGGCGTCGACGCTAATGTCGAGGCACACGCCTGCGCACTGCCCATGGCCGACCTGCTCGCACTCATCGCCACGCGCGGCGCAGCCGTCGTCGTCGGGCCAGTCGGTGCTGCCATCGCCGTCGTTGTCGACGCCATCGGCGCACCAGGGCACCTCGGCCAGGTCGGCTTCGTCGTCATCGCGGGCGCCGAAGCAGCCCACGTCGCTCAGGTCGATGCTGCCGTCGTCATCGTTGTCGATGCCGTCCGAGCAGCGCGCAGGCACAGGGCCTTCGAGCAGCTCACGGGGATCGCCAGCGAAGCGGCAGCCCGGATCGTCGGGCCAGTCGATGCGCCCGTTGTTGTCGTCGTCGTTGCCGTTGGCGCATTGGGGCGGGAAGGCCGGGTCGGTCTCGTCGTCCTCGCCCGCGGCGTTGCAGCCCGGATCGCGAGGGAAGTCGATGATGCCGTCATCATCGTCATCGAGGCCATTGCTGCAAGCCGCCGCGACGTCGGGGTCTTCCTCGGTCAGATCGCCCGCCGCGGCGCAGCCGGGATCGAAGGGGAAGTCGACCAGCCCGTCGCGGTCGTCGTCGAGCTCGTTAAAGCAGCCCGGGGCGCGATCATCATCGGCCTCGGCCAAGTCGCCCAGGGCGGCGCAGCCCGGATCCTGCGGGTAGTCGGTCAGGCCGTCCTCATCATCGTCGATGCGGTTACTGCATTGCGGCGCCGGGCGGGGCAACACCTCGTCGTCGTCGCCGGCCGAGCTGCAGCCGCTGTCGGCCGGGAAGTCGATGACCTCGTCTTCGTCGTCGTCGACGCCATTCGCGCAGGCCGGCGCCTGGGGCGGGTCGGCCTCATCGTCGTCGCCCTTGCCCCAGCAGCCCGGGTCGTAGGGGTAGTCGATGAGGCCGTCATCGTCGTCGTCTTCGCCGTTGAAGCACGTCGTGATGAGGTCGCGGTCGTGCGCCTCGTCCTCGTCGTCAGGGCCGGAACAACCGGGATCTTCAGCGTCGACGAACCCGTCACCGTCATTGTCGACCTGGTCGCTACAGCCCGCGGGCAGGCGCTCGACCTCGGCCGTCATCTTGAAGTCGCCGCCCAGGCCAAAGACGTTGTCGACCACGATAAAGTAGTCGCCCGGCGCGGCGCGCTCGATGGTGATCTCGCCGACGACGCCCAGCGGGTCGCGGGGGTTGGGGGTGAGGGTCGAGCAGCCGCGCTCTTCGTTTGCCTGATCGCAGCCCGGCGCGCGCACATAGAACAGGTGGTTCATCGCGGTCTCGGGGTGGTCGATGCTGAAGGTCACGTTGGCGTTGAACTCCAGCGCATAGCGGAAGATCTTCTCGGGGGCGTTGGCGCCGCCGCAGCTGCCGGCGAAGTTCGAGGTGCCGTTGGCCGTGGTGTCGAGGAGCACGCCCTCATCGACCGGGAAGTCGAAGACGCGCACGCCCTGCCCGCAGATGTCGACCTCGTCGGGGTCGGACGCCGCGAAGCAGCCTACGTCGAGGGGATAATCGACCAGGCCGTCGCCGTCGTTGTCGTCGTCGTCCGAGCACGCCGGGAGCGGATCGGGATCGGCCTCGTCGCGATCTTCGCGCCGCTCACAGCCGGGATCGGCGGGGTAGTCGGTGCGCCCATCTTCGTCGTCGTCGACGAGGTTACGGCACTCGGCGAGCTCGACGACCGTCGTGGTGAGCACGAAGGCCCCGCTGATCCCGCTCGCCCCGTCAACGAACAGGTAGTAGGCGCCGCGCGCGGGCTCTTCGACGCGCAGGCTGTTGCCCATCACGCCGTCGTTGAGCTCTTCGCGGTTGCAGATGACCTCGGTCGTGGTGTCGAGGCAGTTGCGGCGCAGATACATGGCCGTCTCGACGGCTGTGTCTGCGTGCAGCGTGCTGAACTCGATGGCCTCGACGGCCTGATCGACGTGCAGCACGTAGACGACCTCGGAGGCGCCAGCGCCGCCGCATGTGCCTTGCGCCAGGAAGGGGCCACCCGATGTGGTCCCGCGCACCTGGCGACCACTCTCGAGGTCGACGACGTCGTAGCGGGTGCCGCAGCTGCCCAGCTCGGTGCCGTCGGCGGCGCTCTCGCAGCCGCGGTCAGCGGGATAGTCGATCAGCCCGTCGCGGTCGTTGTCGCGCGTATCCGAGCAGGCCGGGGTGACGATGGGATCGGTCTCGTCGGTGTCGCCCACGCCGGCACAGCCGGGCTCCTCGGGGTAGTCGGTCAGCCCGTCATTGTCGTCGTCGAGGCCGTTGGCGCACGCCGGCAGACGCTCTGGATCTTCTTCGGTCTCGTCGCCCGCCGCCGAGCAGCCGGGCTCGCCCGGGAAGTCGATGATGCCGTCGTCGTCGT
>JBNMOZ010000660.1:0-3522 GCA_051276005.1 Bradymonadia bacterium
GCTCAGCACAGTGACCCACACGTCCTCTGTGAGGACTGTGGACGGATGGACTGCCTGTCCGATGGCATCATGAATGCGGTTCACGATGACCGCTGCAATTCGCTCATGCCGACGCTCGAATCGCGTCGATCAGGCGGTCGCCTGCGCGTCGTGCGCCCGCGATGTTGCGCGCTGCGGGGCCCAACTCGAGCTCGGCGAGGGGCCCGCTGACATGCACACGCGGGTGCCAGCGCAGCGCGGCGTCTACGAGAGGATAGCCGCACTGTGCGCAGGGCAAAGACGCAGCTTTGACCAACCTGTCCACCATTTCGCCGCCCGGGCGGCGGCCGGCGAACCCGGTCGCCAGCAGCACGCGGTCTGCGTGCAGCACGGCTTGTGTAGACAGCCGCATCTGCACGCCGTCGTCGCTTGCATCGAGCCCTTCAACCTCGCCTTCATGCCAGCCGAGTTGGCCGCTCGCGATCGCGCGCTGCAACGCGCCACGAACGTTCGGTGTAACCGATCCCACGTAGCGCGCGTTGGCAATCATCGCTCGGCGGCGTTCCGGGTCGCGCTCGCGGCTGAAGTCGGTCATGTATTTGGGCCCCAGCCAGCCCGGATCACTGTCGAATTGACGTGGGCGCAGCGCGTGACGCGACACCATATGGACCCGATGGCCCTCGGCGAGCAGGCGCAGCGCCACCTGCCCCGCCGAGAGGCCACCGCCCACGACGACGACCGTCTCGCTCGACGTCGGCCACCCGTCAAACCGGGTCTCGAAGACGTGCTGCACGCGCGCGTGCATCGAAGGCGCCCAGTCGGGCCACGTCGGCTGCTCGCTCGCGCCGATGGCAAGGAGAAGGTTGCGCGCCTTGAGTTCGCGGCCGCCGTGGAGTTGAACAGCGACCCCGTCACAGTCAACCGCGCACGTCATTGCTCGGTCCTGGATATGAAGATCTGCGAGCCCGAAAGCCTCGATAACCTGATCACAATGCGCGTTGAAGAGCGACAGAGCGGGCCTGCGGTACGGCGGCACGAACAGGCCCGGCTTAGGGTTCTTGCGGTTGCCGGCGAATCCACGCAGCGACTGGGGGTTGGGGTCGAGGTGGTGCACCGACGGGGACCGCAAATGGGTCATGCCGGTCGTGGCGGTGCAGGTCCGCCACCGTGACAACAGCCGGTCGCCAGGATCGACAATCCGCAATTGCTCAGGTGCGACACCACCATCGCTGAGCAGACGCGTGGCGATGTGTACGCCGTGTATCCCGCCGCCAATGATGAGCCAATCCAGGCTCACAAGCAGCACGCTTGCCGCGATCGGCGAGCCGCACGAATATTGAGCAGGTGCCCGAGGAGCAGGAGCAGCCCGGCGAGCACGCCGATTGTGGTGCCAGCCGCATGCGCGACGCCTGCTGCGGCCTCATCGTGTTGGGTGGACGACGCCTCATTGTGTTCGGTCGATGCGGCGGGGTGGGCCGCTTCGGCAGTACGCTCCGCATGTGTCACTTCGGCGGCGTGTGTCGCTTCGGTGTGATGCCCCGCATGCGCCGTGCCCACCTCGAGCCCGCGCGACGCCAGAAGCCCGACGATGCCCAAACCCAGCACAAACACTACGCGGGCAGACCGATGACGGCGCCAGCCCAACACCAACGCCCCCACGCCGAAGGCGATGGCGGTCAGCGTGAAGATCCACTCCGCTTTATGGCCGAGCAGCATCCCGAGTCCCAGGGTGCCGAAGAGCGCAGGCAGCAGCGCGCAGACAGCGCAATGCACCGCGCACAGGCCGCTTGCCACCGCACCGACGCTATCGACCCGCGTGGCGCCTGGTTGTTCGGGCGTGACGGTGTTCATGCCGTCGCCTCCTCGACTTGAAGCGTGGGGAACGGGTTGGGCAGCGTCGACCACGTGGCGCTGTCGGCGTCCGCCAAACGCGCTTCGAGCAAGCACGCGTCAAGGCCCGCGCGGGTCGCTGCCTCATCCATCTGCTGTCCAATAAAGACGATTTGTTGGGCGCGATCACCAAAGCGTTCATGCCACTCTGGCTGCTGGTCGGGTCGCTCACCGTCGGCGTGACCCCACTGATCACGCGGGACTGCGGCCCACCACATGCCCGCAGGGTTGACGCTGCTGATGCCCCCGGCTTGGGCCCATTCGTAGGCCACTCGATGATCTGCGGCGATCCAGAAGAAGCCCTTGGAGCGCAGCACACCGCGCCAATTCTTCGCGGTGTGCAAGAACGCCCAGAGCTTCTCGGCGTCGAAGGGTTGCGGTCTCCGGTAGGTGAAACTCGAGATCCCATACTCTTCGGTCTCGGGGGTGTGCTCGCCCTGCATCTCTCGAATCCAGCCGGCGGAGCTTGCGGCTGCCTCGTAGTCGAACAGGCCGGTGTCGAGCACCGCGGCCAACGGGACCTGCCCGCGCGTCGCCATCTGTATCTGCGCGCCGGGGTTGAGCGCCTTGATGATGGCCTGCACCTCGAGGGCCTTGTCTTGCGAGACGAGATCCATCTTGTTGAGCACGATGACGTCGGCAAACTCGATCTGCTCGATCAGCAGGTCGGTCACCGTGCGGGTGTCGTCTTCGCCCAGCGACTCGCCACGCGCCTTGAGTGACTCGGCGGCGTTGTAGTCGCGCAGGAAGCTCGCGGCGTCCACGACGGTGACCATCGTATCCAAGCGCGAGACCTGACTCAGGCTCACCCCGTCTTCGTCTTCGAAGGTGAAGGTCTGCGCGACCGGAATCGGCTCAGAGATGCCGGTGGATTCGATGAGCAGGTAGTCAAAACGCCTTTCGTGCGCGAGGCGCGAGACCTCGGCGAGCAGGTCGTCACGCAGCGTGCAACAGATGCAGCCATTCGACATCTCGACCAGCGTCTCTTCGGTGCGCGAGAGCTCTGCGCCGCCCCGCTCGATGAGCGCTGCGTCGATGTTGACGTCGCTCATGTCATTGACGATGACCGCCACGCGGCGCCCTTCGCGGTTGTTGAGTATTTGATTGAGCAGCGTGGTCTTCCCCGCGCCGAGGAACCCCGAGAGAACGGTCACCGGCAGCCGTGGCGGTGGGGCGACGATGTCTTGATCGACTGAGTCGGCGTCTGCGCGCATATCTCAAACCTCACTTTTGCAAGCAACTTGCAGTAACCGTATTGCAAGTTGCTTGCGTATGCGAGGAGTTTCTTGGAGCGCCTTCAAAACGCGACGCGCGCAGGGGACCGGATGAGGTTCCCGCTCTCGTCGTACGCAGGTTCCGGATGAGGTTCCAACAGCTTTGTGTGAATCAATTACAGGCGCTCGCCGAGCCTCAAAATCTCGCTCTCGTCGTACGCCGACGCAGCACGAACGCGTCCATCAGGCCCCCACCGCCCCCCAAGCCGACCTTCAGAACGCGGTCGACCCTCCAAATCTCATAATCAAGCCCCGCGCCTGCCACCCACCCGCGTCGCCCAAACCCACCTCGCCCTCTGCCTGCCCCCTGGCCGCCACCGTCGCTGACTTCATTCGCGTCTCTTCGCGATCCGGCCGCGTCTACACCTGCTGAGGCGCC
>JBNMOZ010000661.1:0-3510 GCA_051276005.1 Bradymonadia bacterium
ACAAGATCATCAAGAACAAGAAGCTGTGCAAAGACAGCGTCATTCGGCTGGTCGACGCCGTGCCGGTCGATCAAATTCCGCCGAAGAAGACCAAGAAGAACGAGAAGACCGGCGAGATGACTGACGTCAAGATCGCGTGCGACTGGATCGTCGAGTAGCGGCGTCTACGTCTCTGACTGCGTCAGAAGATCCGCGACCGTAATCGCCAGCACCGCGTCCGAGGCCTGATTCGCGTCGCGAATGCGCCGCTCCAACTCTCCATCGCCCGGCAACTCCCCGACCGAATAGCCTTTCGTTTGCGCGAGTTGCACCAGCATCGCCAACGTGACCTGCGCCAATGGGCGTGCCGGTACGGCCTGTTCGCCATCGTCGCTGCTCGCCATGAGCAACAAGCCGCCCTTTTGGAGCAGCGCGAGCACCGGTTGCACCTCGTCCAATTCGACGTGCAGTCGCTTCGCGACTTCGCTGCGGCTGAGCCCGCCACCAAGCGCTCGAAAATGCTCGGCAATTTCGCAGAAGATCCGCGCGATCAGATAGGCCGTTGGCGCCGGAGGCAAGACGCCCTCACGGCGATTCTTGCGCGTGAGGACCGCTGAGTTGAGCGCCTGATAGTGCTGCGCAAGGTAGGAGACCTCGACCCCGCCCAGGATGATGACCCACAGAATGTAGAGCCACAGGCAGAAGATCGGGACCATGCTGAAGCCGCCGTAGATCTGGGCGCGCACCGAGCCGTCGAAGACGCTGGTGACGTACAGGTTGAACAGCACCTGAGTCAGCTCGAAGCCGATCGCCGCCACGATGCCGCCCGTCAGCGCGGCGCTCCACCGTACGCGGGCATGCGGCAGCAGCTTGTACATCAACGTCAGGGCAAGCGTCTGCAGCGCCCAGGGTATGATGACGCTCAACGCGCCTCCGCCCAGCGGACCCAGCCGGGCCGTGATCCATCCGTCGACGATGAAGCCAAGTCCAATGAGCGCCGGGGCCAGGGTGATGACCGAATAGAACGTGGTGAGCCGCACATAGACCGGGCGCTTCGCTGAGACGCGCCAGACGCGGTTGAACGCCTTCTCGACCGAGAAGAACAGCGACACGGACGTGATCAACAAGAACGAAAAGCCCACGAGCCCGATGGCGCCACTGCCTGCCCGCTCGAGGATGTCGCGAATGAACGGCACGATGTCGTTGATGCTGTCAGCCAGCAGCGTCGTCAGCATCCACTCGCGCACCTGATCGGACAGCTCGGCGCTCGGCACGAATGCCTTGAGCAGCGAGAACGACACGGCGAGCAGGGGCACCATGGCGAGCAGAGAGGTGTAGGCGAGGGCCGCGGCGGCCAGCAGGGCGTCGTCGATCACCAACTGGCGCCACATGTTCATGAGCAGTCGTGCGCAACCCGCCAGGTAGCGCAGCCCTCGGCGGTCGTTCGCAACAGCGAAGTCGTGCAGGGCGTCGACGCGATCGCGCAGAGTCTTCATCGCGGCACGATAGCAGGGTTGACGCGCGTGTCATCATTGCTCGGCGATCGATGCGATGGCAGCCTGCGAGACGGTGCCGACTTCGCCCCTCCTACCTACAACGTTCTGGCTCTCAGGACGCCTCGCCCTCCTTCTGGCGCTGGGCGCCGTGGCCCCTGCTGCTGCACGCGAGGTGTCTCATCGAATCGATCTGCGCGCGCTGACTTTGATCGATCGCAGCCGCCCTGGCCCATTCGGCAGCGTGCTCAACGAAGATCTCGACGACGAGTTGCTCGGCATCTACGCCGCGTATGGCGTTCGAGTCGCGCCCCACCGCCGCATACGGGTGCGCGGCCTGCTCGATACCAACGTGCTTCAGCTGCGCGAAGGGCAGGTGTTCGCGGGCCCGCGGCGGATTGAAGACGAGATCGAGCGCACCGGGCTGATTCGTGAGGCCTGGCTCACGCTCGACCTGCCCGCCGGTCTGGGCCTGGGGGTCGGCAAACGGCGCGCGCGCCTCGCCGACGGGCTGATCTTCGACGAGTACGCGCTGGGCGCTGAGCTGAGCGTGTCAGCGGGGCGGCTGCAGTGGACGATGGGCGCGTGGTGGCCAGGGCGCGCGATCGTGCCCGACGAGGCGCCCATCGTCGGCACGACGCTCGAGTATCAATTCGACTTGTCCAACCTTCTCTACTTGTTTGCGTTTGGTGACGCCCCGGACGCGCAGAGCGGCGCGGCGTTCGTCAAGGATCTAGTCTCGGCGCTGCTGCCCGAGCTGCCCACCGTCGCCGATTGCGCCACGTTGCGCGGCGAGAGCTTGCGGCTATGGATGGGCGGCGGCGTCAACGTCTTGGTGCAAGGACATGCGTTTCGCGCCGTCGGCGCATGGCAAACCGGCCACGCTGCGATCCTGCCGACGTCGATCGATGCGCCCGGCTGCGCGGCGATCGTCCGATCGATCCTCGAAGCGTTGCCCCGTGTCGATGAGCCGATCTCGGCGTTCGGCTTCGACGCGTCTTGGCGGGTCAAGCTCAATCGCGTCGTCTTCGCCGGGCTCTTTGGGACTTGGTTGCGCGGCGATCCCGAGCCCTTGGGTGGAACCTGGACCGCATTCAGCCCGCCCGCGTCGCTGTTGCCCAACACGCTGCTGTTCTTCAACGGCGGCGCGACCTCGACCATCCTCGACAACACGCTGGCATTGTCGGGCGTCGAAGGCCTGGGTGTTCGCGCGTTTGGGGCCAGCCTGCTGCTCGTGCTGACCGACCGCGTCGAGGTAGATTTGCTGCTCGCCGGACTCTGGCCCGACGCGGGCGAGGGCGCGTATGGCGCCGAATATGACGCCCGCCTGCGCGCCCGACTGGGCAAACAGGTGGACCTGCGGGTCGAGTTTGGCGCGTTGCTGGAGGGTGCCGTCTACGATGCGCCCCGCGTTTGGTGGCAGGCGAACGCAGCGCTGAACTGGCAGTGGGAGTCGTGGTCAGACTGATCCGAGATCTGGCTATCCTCGGGTCTGCCGAATGACACCGACCGAAAGAAGGTTGGTCTGACGTGGCCAGGCCGATACTCGGCGGCCAACGGGTCAGAGACTCAGCGGCAGGCGCGCTTGGTCTTGCGCAGACGCTTTTCGGCCGTCTTACGCAAGCTGGAGCGCGGATACTCTTCGACCAGCGTCTCAAGGAACGGGATCGCGTCGCGACATTGCCCCAAGGCGACGAAGTTGTCGTGCATCAACACCAGGGCGTCATCGACCTTGTCGCCCTTGGGGTAGGCGTCCATCACCGTCTTGAGCGTGCGAATCGACGGCGCGAACTCCTTGCCCTCGTACTGACACTCGGCCAGCAGAAAGAGGCTGTTGTCGGCCCGCGTGTTCTTGGCAAACTTCTGCGCGAACAGCGTGAAGGCGCGGATCGCCTCTTTGCAGTCGCCCGCCTGCTTGCGCTCATACCCGTAGCGGTACAGCTCGGCCGCGTCGGCTGGCAGCTGGGCCGCACCTGCGCCGCCCATGGCGTTGCCACCCCCGACTGCGCCGCCGGGCTGCGCCATTCCGTGCTGGAGC
>JBNMOZ010000662.1:0-3506 GCA_051276005.1 Bradymonadia bacterium
GTAGTCCGGTGTGCCGGGGCCGACCTCGATCGTCTTGCCTTCGCTGACGCCTTCACGCACGGGCAGCACGAAGTCGGCGTTGAGCCAGCCCACATCATCGAGCGGGGCGGCGACGTCGGCGCGCGGCTGACCGGCGGCCCGCAAGTGCAGGTGATCGACCTCACAGCCGCCCTTTGAGATGCCGGTCGCCTCAAAGCGCACCTTGGTTGGCTGGCCGAAGGGCAGGCGCAGTCGGATCGTGGGGTGAAAGAACCCCGCCAGATCGACATCTTGAAGGGGCCCCAGGATCGCGGCCGGCACGCCCTTGATCGCGGCGTCGCAGCGCAGGGGTTCAACCTCGGCGCGCAGATCGATGAGCGGCTTGAACGCATCAGGCAGGCCGCCTCGCAGCGTCAGTGGATCGGCAGGCAGCTCTGAGATCTTCAAGGTGGTGACCGCCGTCGCAGCCCCCAGGCTGATGCGCGCCTTCTCGAATGAGATTGAGCCCTTGCCGACCTCGATCATGCCCTTGAAGCCCGCGTTTATCCCGCTGATCGGATCGCTCGCGACGGCGGGGTGGTGGACCCGACCGTCGGCGACGCGGGCATCAAGAACGAGGCGCACCGGATCGCGACTCAACTTGGCCGTCCCCGTCAAGCGGCCCCCCATCGGGACGCTGTTCCACGTTGTGTCGAGCCCAACATCGTCGGCGGTCAGGCTGACCTGGCCGCCGCGCCACGCTGCGGTCAGGGTGCCGCCGCCCAACGTGCCTGAGACCTCGATCTCGGAGCCGCTGACCTGCACTGTCGCGTTCGTCATGAGGGGATGCTCGGGCGTGGTGTGAATCGCGAAGCCCTTGAGCCGAACGGTGCGCGCAGACGCGGGCGCCTCTGCCGCCTGGGGTTGCATTGTCGGCGCGCCCGCTTGACCCTCCAGTTGTGCACGCAAGGCCGCCAGGAGCGCCCGGGCGTGGGCGACCGCTCTGCGCGGATCGGGACCCAAATGGAGCGTCCCATCTTCAACGCTGACGCCCCCGTCTGGATCCAAGTCGGCGACGCGCGCCCGCATGCGCAGAGTGGGCGCGGCGATGTCGCCGAGCACGGCCTCAATTTGACCGGCGCGCAGCAGCAGCGCGCCATCGCGACGCTCGATGGTGGCTGCGCCGACACGCACCACCCCATGTGGCGGGGCGGCGAGCTCAACAAGCGGCACCCCATCCTGGGCGACGGCTTGGGCGCGCAGGCTGTCTCGGCTGACCGTCGCGTCGATATAGACGGGGGCGACGCGCTCTTTGACGGTCAACTCGCCGGCGCCTTTGAGCGCGAGCTGGGCCGCGTCAATTTCGATCTGCGGACGCGTCAGGCGAACTCTCGCCACCTCGCCGGCGTCATGCCGAACGACCAGCATCAACGTCTCAATGCTGACGGTCGCACCGGGCCCAAGCCAGGCCGGTCGCAGACTCTTGGGGGCTCGCGTGGCGCGGTCTGCTTCGGTGTCGTCTGCGCCCTGCTTGGACGTTCGAGTCACAGACACCCTGTCGACTTGGACGGCCGTCAGCTGCAGGCGACCGCGCAGCAGATGGTGCATCGAGGCGGTCAAATCGAGGCCGCGCGCGGTCATCGTCGTGTCGGGGCGTTCGACGTCGATGGCGCCGATTGTCACGTGTCCGCGCCGATCCCAGTCGATGGCCGTGACCTTGGCAGTGAATCCACGCCGCTCGAGCGCTGCCTCGATACGCGCGCCGATCTTGGCCTCGACGTAGGGCTTGGAGAGCCACCACGCCGCGACAGCGAGCAGCGCCAGGACGCCCAGCGCGACCAGGGCTCTTCGCCCCCAACGCGGCCGTGGCCGGCGAGCCGATACGAAGCCCTTGGGCGCCCGCGCGCTCAGAACCGCACCTCGCCCTTGGCGGCCGGCACCCGCGACAGGGGCCGGATCGCGTCGACCAGACCCATGAACTCCGCGTCGCTGGCATACACGAGGGCGAAGCGAATCAAGTGGTCGACCACCTTGCGTACGTAGTTGCGCGACTCATGGGCGCCGATCTCTTCGATCATGACGTCGAAGGGCAGATCGCGGTAGGTCTCGACGTGCGCAGCGAAGCGCAGCGGCCCGCCGTTATAGGCGGCGATGGCCAGCAAGATGCTGCCGCCGAATTCATCGCGGAGCGCGGCGAGGTACCAGGCCGCATGGCGCAGCGCGATGCCCGGCGCAAAGAGCTGATCTGCGCTGAAGTCGCCGCGTGGCAGACCCAAGCGCGCCGCGATCCGCAGGCCGGTACGTGGCAGCACCTGCATGGGTCCAAGCGCACCGGCATGGCTGCGGGCCCGCGCCTTGAAACGACTCTCTTGCAGCATGTGCCCGAGCAGCCACCAGGGCGAGACGCCATGCAGCCGACCCGCCGCTTCGGCCAGCATCCAATACGCGTTCGGATAGGCGGCGGCGACCTGATCGGCCGGCACCTTCTCAAGACCCGCGCGCCAGGGGAGTCGGCGATCAGCGACGGCCTGCCAGCGCACCCCGAAGCGTTCAGCGGCGTGACGTACCGACGCTCGAGCCAGGGGATCGCGGATCTTGTCGGGCGCTGTCGCGCGGCGGGGATAGCCAGCGCGAGCGAGCACGCGCAGCGGCGTAAACGGCAACCAGCTGCGCAGGTCGGGCACCTGGGGCGCGCGGTGCAGGCGCGCAGGCCGCTGCATCGGCACATAGCCCTTGGGATCAAGCCGGCGCGCGAGGGTGTCGCCCAGCACGCCGTAGTAGCTCCACGGGGCCCGTTTGCGCAGTATTTTCAACGTCTTCAGCGCGGCGCGCGGGTTCTTCTCGGCGGCGTGACTGCGCGCCGTCCAGTACAGCGCCTTGGGGCCAACCAGCAGGTTCTTTTTGCTGATCAGCTTGGCAAAGACACGCCGCGCCTTTCGGTGGGCGCCGGCCCGAAAATGCGACCAGCCCTCGAACCAGCGATACTTTGCCGGATCACGCCGCCGCCGGGTCTTGAGGAAGGCGGCGATCTGCGCGGCGGCCTGGCTGAAGCGTCCGGCTTCGTGCATCAGGCGGCCAATCTCATACGCCGCGCCCTGCGCGAAGCGACCCTTCGGGTGGCGCGCCACGGACGCTCGCATGGCCACGATCGCCGCGTCGCACTGCTTGAGGCGGCCCAGCGCGACGCCTTGCCGAAACAAGGCCTCGGCCGCGCGGGCCCGATCGGGCCCCTGCGCGGCGCCGGCAAGCCAACCCGCCGCCTTGAGCGCGTCGCCGAAGATGCGCAGCTCGATCGTGCCGCGGACGAGGGCGGCCTGCTGGCGCAGCTCAGGGTCTTTGGAGAGCCGACCCACGGCGGCCCAAGCGGGCTCGGCGAGGTCATAGGCCCGGCGTGAGAACAGCCGCCGCGCGCGGGACAGCTGATCGGCAAGGTTGAGCGCCGCGACCTGGGCCAGGCGCGCACGCCCGGCTGGGCTCTCCGGATGCTCGACCAGGATCCGGCGATCCAGGCGCGCCAGCGCTTCGCCCGTCTCCAAGCTCGCCAGCAG